>JAMONW010000060.1 GCA_027066355.1 Campylobacteraceae bacterium | reverse complement strand
GCCAAAACTTGAGCTTCATTTTGAACAATTACTGAAATTACTCTTTTTACTTTTTGCATTATCTCTCCTTATACTCTAACATCATATTATATAGCGCTCCACCTGCTGGAACCATAGGTAAAACATTCTCAAACCTATCAACAGCTACATTTATAAATGCAACCTTTTTCTTATCTATCGCATCTTTTAGGGCGTTATCAAACTCCTCTTTTGTAGTAACATCATAGCCAACTCCACCACACGCCTCTACAAGCATTTTCCAATTTGGCTGGTAGCTTAAATCTGTTTCACTATATCGCTTCTCATAAAAGAACGTTTGCCACTGTCTAACCATACCTAAAAAGTGGTTATTTAAAATAACATTAATTACAGGTATATCATACTGTGATGCAGTTACTAACTCTTGAACATTCATTAAAATAGAGCCATCACCAGTAACATTAATTACAATTTTGCTTGGGTCAGCAACCTTTGCACCAATTGCAGCTGGTAAACCAAAGCCCATAGTTCCAAGCCCACCGCTATTTACCCACTGTCTTGGTCTATCAAATGGGAAAAATTGCGCTGCCCACATTTGGTGTTGCCCAACATCAGATGTAATAGTAGCATCTTTTCCAACCAACTCCCCAATACGCTCAATTACCCATTGTGGCTTAATAACTTTATTGCTATCTTCATATTTTAAAGGGTGAACCTCGTTATATCTTTTTAGTAAATCTCTCCAAACTTGGTAGCGTTCAACTCTAACTTTATCTTTAATTGCATCTAACATCTTATTAGTAACTATGCCTACATCTCCAACAATAGGGTAATCAACATCTACAATTTTACCAATATTTGCAGGGTCTATATCTACATGAATAATATCTGCATACTTAGCAAATTCACTAAGTTTTCCAGTAACTCTATCATCAAATCTAGCACCCAAAGATATAATTAAATCACTCTCACTCATTGCCATATTTGATGCATAATTTCCATGCATACCAAGCATTCCAATAAGTAGAGGATTTTCATCTCCCATAACGCCTCTTGCCATAAGTGTTTCAACCGCTGGAATACCAGTTGTTTTAGCAAACTCTCTTACAATTTTATATGCATTGCTAAGAACAACTCCTCCACCTAAATAGAGTAGAGGTTTTTTTGCCTCTAAAATTGCATCAACTGCTTTTTTAATTTGGCGATTATTTCCCTTATAGCTTGGTTTATAAGTTGGAATATCTACACTCTCTGGATACTTAAACTCTGCAATTTCACTTGTAATATCTTTTGGAATATCTATAAGCACAGGTCCAGGACGCCCACTTCTTGCAATATAAAATGCCTCTTTTAAAATACGAGGTAAATCATTTATATTTTTTACTAAATAGTTATGTTTTGTGCATGAACGGCTAATTCCAACAGCATCTACCTCTTGAAAACCATCTGTTCCAATAAGTGAAGTAGGAATTTGCCCACTAATTACAACCAAAGGAATAGAATCCATATATGCAGTTGCAAGTCCAGTTACTGCATTTGTAAATCCAGGACCACTTGTAACCATAGCAACACCAACTTCTCCACTAACTCTTGCATATGCATCTGCTGCATGAACTGCTGCTTGTTCATGGCGTGTTAATATATGTTTAAAGCCATCTTGTTTATAGATTTCATCATAAACATTCATAATTGCTCCGCCAGGATATCCAAAAACAAACTTTGTGCCTTCAGCAATTATTGCTTCACAAACCATCTGTGCACCACTTATTTTCATTAATAAGCTCCAATTTTAGTTTTGGTCTTACTGTTTTTTCTTTGAAAAAATTATAGTATAATATACCGCAAGACTTTAGTGAGTGATTATATCAAAAAAAAATTATGTTTTAATTGTATAATTAGATGAAAATTTAAAATTTAGGATTAATTATGAAAAAGTATATTTTTTTACTAATACCAATAATATTTATAGCTTGTAATCAAGATGAAATAGAAAAGACAAAAGAGTTAAACAGAAATAATATAGTGCTAAAAAAAGAGATACAAAACTTTAAAAAAAGTAATATAGACACAAAAGATGAGAGAATTTTAAAATTAAATAATAAAAAAGATTTAGATTTAGAAAAACTAAAAAAAGATAATACACTAGAATTAGCAAAAGTAAAAAATGAAAATGCAACCAAATTGGCTAAAATAGAGGCACAAAAAGAGCAAAAATTAAAAGAGATTGCACTAAAAATGACTCAAGAAAAACTAAAAACAGAGTTGCAAAAAACAAAATTAGAGTCAAATAAATCTATAGTAGTAGCAAAAATTGAAAACAGTGCCAAAGTAAAACTCAAAAAAGAGGATAGCTCTTTTTATAAAATAGCAGTAGTAATTTTAGCAATTTCATTAATAATATGGGCTATATTAAGATATTTAAGCATACTTGCTAAAAAGAGATTAGAAGCTGAAATAAAAGAGAAAGAACAAGCTCACGAAGCATATATACAAGAGCTAAAACTAAAACATGAAAATATAAATAAAATGCTAGATATTATAAGTGATGAAAAAAGCGACAAAGAGATTAAAAAGGCAATTACAAAAATATTAGAAAGAGGAAAAGGAAATCTTATAGAGTATAAAAAACCTTAATTTTTATAGATGCAATAAAAAATTATCAAAATTTTACCTAGAGCCTAGATAATAGAGAACAAATTTATTAATAAGATATTTTTTTAATAAATTTTATTCGATTATATGGTGCTATTAAACTTAATTTGTTATAATTGTTTAATTTAGGCTAAAGGTTATAATCAAATGATTAAAATATTTTATACTCTTATTTTATTTCTATTAATAGTTTTAAATGGCTGCGGAGGCTCTTCTTCAAAAAAGAAAACTACAAATAGCAATCCCCCAAATATAAAAGAGGCAGTTTTTTTAGATAGCATTGTTGCAGGAGCTAAATATTATAGTGCAAATGGAGTTAGTGGATATACAGATAAAGATGGTGTTTTTAAATATGTAGAGGGCAAAAAAGTTAAATTTTGGGTTGGAGATATATATCTTGGAGAGGCATATCCAGTTGATAAACCAGCAAATATAAAAGCTATTAAAGATAAAATTATAACCCCTTTTGAGTTAGCAGATGCAAAAGATAAAAATTTAACCAACCAAAAGGTTTTAAAAATTGCACAACTACTAATTGCCTTGGATAAAGATAGTAATTCATCAAATGGCATAGAGATAGATTTATCTAAATTAAAAGATAGCAACAAAAGTAACTTAAAAGATAAAAGTTTAAATACACTTGTAGAAACAAGTTTAATACCTGATATAAATACTACAAAAAAGCATTTAATTAACTCTTTAAATTTAAAAGAGAGTTTAAATAGTAGTAAAGTTAGTAATAAAAAAGATACAACTCCTCCAGTTATTACTCTAAAAGGTAGTAAAAATATAGAGTTAAAAAAGGGTTCTATTTATAAAGATGATGGAGCAACTGCATATGATAATGTTGATGGGAATATAACAAATAAAATTAAAGTAACAAGTAAATTAAATAATGCTAAAGAGGGCAATTATAATATAGAGTATAGTGTTGTTGATAGTGCTGGAAATAAGGCAACAGCTATTAGATTTATAAAAGTTATTCCACAAATTTTGCCACTACCTGGCAAAAAACCACCAAAACCAATAATAGAAAATTTGCCAAAAAGTTATAATAAAGATAGTTTAAAACTTAAATTAAAAGGAACTCCTAAATCATTTGTTTTTATAAATAATAACTATTTTGGTGCAATTAATGATAGTGGTGAGTTAAATATAAAACTTAATTTAAAAGGTGAAGATGGCAAAAAGAGTTTTTCTATATTTTTAAAATATAATAATAAAGATAGTGAGGAGTTAAACTTTACTATTATTAAAGATAGCACAGCTCCTGTAATTAAATTAAATGGAAAAAAGCTAATAACTATAACTAAAGGCTCAAACTATAAAGATTTAGGTGCAAGTGCAAAAGATAATATAGATGGAGATATTGTAGTAACAAAGCAAGGTAGCGTTGATGTAAACACTATAGGAGAGTATAATATTTCATATAGTGCTACAGATAGCGCTGGAAATATAGCAACAGTTACAAGGGTAGTAAAGGTAACATTACCCAAAAAGAGTAATCCAACTATCTCTGGAAAAGCAACTATAAATATTAGTGCATTTAATAAATATAGTTTTATTCCAACTATTGTAGGTTTTAATAGAGATAAATTAATCTTTAGCATACAAAATAAGCCATCTTGGGCAGAGTTTAATATAAGCACAGGAGAACTTAGTGGTATTCCAAGAGTTGAGGGGAATTTTAGCAATATTGTAATTAGTGCAAGTGATGATAAAAATAGTGCCTCTTTAGCTCCATTTTCTATAACCGTAAAACCAGCTATTAATATTGCAAAAGCTTATGGTATAGCAACACAAGGAACAACTGCTAGTAGTGGATATAGTTGGTATTATCCAGCATCTAATGCTATTGATGGAAAAAGTAATACATTTAACCATACAAGAGCTGACAAGAAAGAAAATTGGCTTCAAATAGAGATTCCACACCATACAAAAGTAGCAAAAATAAGAGTTCTAAATCGTCAAGATGCTAAGCAAAGCAGGTTAAATGGGGCAAAAGTTTATTTAACCAATAGCCAATATAATGAAAATTTAGATGAGAGTAAAGTTGTTGCTACGCTAAGTTCTCAAAAAGAGTGGCAAGATATTAATATTTCAAAACCAATTGATGCAAGTTATATTATTATAAAGTTACCAAATAATGAAAATCTACATATTGCTGAGGTAGAAGTTTATGGAGAGTTACCAGATAAGCCAAGTATAAAAGATAAAGCAGTTTATGTTATTTCAAGTAGTGCTTTAGCTAAATTATATAGTGTTGAAGCTATTGATTATCAAGGTGAAATGTTAAATTATGCTATTGATAATAGTGATTTTAAGATTAGCAAAAGAGGTGTTATTTCACCTGCTAAAGCATTAAAAAGTGGGCTTTATAGAGCAAAAGTTACAGTAACAGATGAACATAATAATAGTGATAGTAGAGATATTAATATACTTGTATCTGCTAATTTAGCAAGTTCTTATGGTAAAGCTACAATTAGTAGATACTATTGGGATAATGAAGATGGCAATAAAACAAAAAGTAGTTACCCCGAACTAACAGATGAAAAGATAACAAATTCAGTATATATTAAACATGCAACTAAAAATACTTGGGCGCAAATAGCGCTACCACAAGATACAAAAGTTTATGCAGTATCTATATTTACAGGAGGATATCAAGGACAGTTAAATAGAAGAAAAGTATATCTTTTAGATAAGCCTTATAGTGATAGTAGTGAGGTTAATAGCTCTAAATTAATAGGAGTATTAAAGCCACAAAAAGAGAATATAATTCTTTTAGATAAACCAATAAATGGAAAATATCTGTTAGTTAAAGATGACTATACAAATAGTTGGTTTGCTATTTCAGAGATTAAAATTTATGGAGAGGTTTTAAAACAAGAGCCTATTATTAAAAACAGCACAAATAATATTACCATTAAAGGTGCTGATGATGGTGATGTGCTTATAAAAATTGATGCAATTGACTATCAAGGTGATAATTTAACTTACTCTATTAATGCAGATGTTCCATTTTCTATTGATGAAAAAGGTAATATTAGAGTAGATGGTGCGCTTGAAGTTAAAAGCTATGAATTTGATGTAGTAGTAAGTGATGGGGAGCATAGCACAACTTACCATTTAACTATAAACTCTCAAACAAATACAAAAGATTTGCTAAATGCAAGAGATAGTTTTGAGAAAAAAGCAGAGGCTTTTAAAAACACTAGTAGTGTAGATGAACTTGTAAAAAGTTTTTTAAACTATGCTCATCAAAAGGCAAAAATTAATTATGAAAACTTTATGCAAGAGCCACTTGATGATAGTGTCTGGAATTTTATTGAAGATGATGAGTATATAAAAGAGGGATTGTATGCTTCAAGATTTCCTGTAAATCCATTTGTAGTTAAAAATTTGGCTGATTTTAAAACAAAATTTGATGCTGATACTTTTGCAAAATATAAAAATTTATTTTTAGGATTGGCAGTAAACGCTAAAGAGAGAGGCATAGAGCAAACTCCAGTTTTTGGAGATACAAATGAGCATAAAACAATAGATTATTTAAAATTATCTCAATATCAAGAAAAAGAGAGAGTTTGGAAAGAGGAAAACAGCATTAAAAATCTTGGCTTTGGTATTAGCAGAAGTAGTTTTGCAAATTATCTTTATTTAAAATATAACTTAAGCTCTAGTGAAAAAGATTCTCTTGTTAGTGCAACAAATATATATAAAAAAATGAGAGATGCTGGAGAAGATATTGCAAATGCAACTTATGAGATACGAAAAGAGTATGGACTCTCTTTTGATGAGCAAAATCTATATAGAGTAGTTCGTGGTATGCAAAGAGTTGATTGCAATGGAGCAGATGAACCTTGTAGCAAAATTCAAGCATTTATAGATAATAATGGCACAATATCAAAAACACAATTTTTAGTAAATTTTGCAAAGCTAAAAAAAGAGGCAGGGCTTATTAATGCTAGAAATAATATGGCAAATGAGTTAAGAGAGCTATTAGGTGTTGCACCAAATAAATATAATTTAATGAGTTTTGAAGAGTTGGCTAAGTGGAAAATTAGCTTAGATAATATTCCAGCAAAAGATTTTGGAGATAAAGAGCCAAATTGGCCACTATTTAATTCATCACTTAAATATAAAGATAACAATGATTATCCATGGCAAATTATTGCACTTGAGCAAGATGCTCAAAAGAGAGAGTGTGAATATGTAAAGAGTAGATTTTTTGAAACTGATAAAGCCAAATTAAGAGATAGCTATCCACCAAATGCAATTGATGGTGGGGCAAAAGCAGAGAGGCGATTTATAAAATACACAACTTATACTTGGGCTTACAATAAGCCAGAAGTTTGGTATAGAGAGAGTGAGTGGAGTCCAAATAGAACAGTCTATAGAATATTGCAAGATGGTGGAGTTTGTGGAAGACAATCTACTATGGGACAACATGTCAACGAGTGTTTAAATCGTCCATCTATAGGTATTGGACAACCAGGACATAGGGCTTGGGTTGGAGTTTATAATCTAAATAACAACCCTAGACAATACTATATCAGCATAGGTTACCAAGTAGGCTCTTATGAAACTGGCTCATCTGGAATAGATACTATTTATGATAGATATACTAAGGGCATTAGAGATAGAGGTTTAGAGAGATTTGCAGGAGTAGTAACAGGAACTTCACCTGCAAATGTTGGAGAGAGAGTTTACAATAAATCTATGATTTTGCAACATATTGGCAAAATTTTAGAAAATGAAGGTAAAAATCCAGAAGCAGTGCTAAGAAAAGCTATAGAGATAGCGCCAACAAATGCTGATGCTTGGTATCAATTAGCACTATATTATGCAAAGCAAGATAAGCCCCAAAAAGATATAGAGTTAGCTTATGAGTTTATGGATAAAAAAGATAGCATATTTTTAGATAAAGATAATAGAAGTTATAGCTATAGTGGCTTAAATTTAGAGTATGTTTTAGGTAAAAATATTGCATTTACTGCACTTAAAGCACCAAGTGTTAAAAATGGTTCAGGAAGCCTTGCCGAGGAGTTTAAAGATAAACTTTGGGCTTATTTAGATAAGTATGAAAAAGATTATAGAGCATACTTAAGTTATGCTTATCAAAATAGATATTTAACGCAACTATATTTAGTAAAAAATCAAGATAAAGAAAGTTTTAAAGATGAGGTTAAGATTCTTTGGGAGAGATTTTTAGCAAACAGCACAAGTGGATTTTATCCTCAAAAATATTTTGAAGGTGTTAATTGGGGAGATGTTAATAAAACAGAACTTTTTGATGAATTAGCTACATTAACAGATGAAGCAAATATAGATAAAAGTAGAAGAGAGAAAATATATAAAGATATATTACATAAAGATATAACTTCAAATTTAGCTGAGCTAACAATAAATAATATCTGTTCTACTAGCGATATAAAAAGTTGTCATAGCATTAAAAGTTTTGAACTTGATGCATCAGAAATTTATATAACTGTAGATAAAACTATTGGAGATAACCAAGAAGTAGAGCCAACACAAAGAGGAAAAGAGGGCTATTCAACCCTTAGTTTCCCTGTAATTGATGAACTTGGGAATGGATTTACCTTAAAGGTGAATATAGCAAAAGTAACAAATGATGGTAAGCTTTTAAAGATTAATGACCCAAGTAGTGTTAGAAGCTCTAAAACCAAAGTGATAGCTTGGATTGACCCAAATGAGAATAATGTGCCACTTAATACTATATATCATTCAGAAAAGAGAGTAATTTTAACTGTTAAAAAGCGGGTTCAAAATAACGAAGAGTATATGGGTAAAGTAGTGCTTAATGTAAAAGATTTAGTCAATACAGATAAAAGTTATACATTTAATGGAAAAGATTTAATTATAGAGTATAAAGATTTATCTTCTGTATATCTAGTAACTCTAAATAGCACTATAGGGCCAACTGCAGGATTTCTTAACACAAGAGGTGAAACTAAACTAAATATTCCTGTAGTAGATGATAATGGCAACAAAGATATTTTAAAAGTTAAAGTAACAAATGATGAGTATTATAAGATGAATAGTGCAAGAAGCTCTGGTGCTAAAAATAGATTTATTTTCCACTTTAGTAAATTAGATAACCCAAATTTAAAGAGTGGAATGCACTATAAATCACAATATCCATTTGCAGTAGATGCAAAAATGTGGTATAAAAATCATAAAATAGCTGAGAGATTTTACTTTAATGTAGATATGGTAGTGCCTCAGGAGTAAATTTTATAAATTAAGATATTTTAATAAAAGAGAAAATATTTTTATAATTTATTTCATTAATATTTATTGTTTTTTTATTTTTAATAAATATAATTTATTTAAAAAGTAAGAAATATTTATGTATTATAAGAAAAGCTTATATTTAACTATAATTAGATATACTTCGCAAAATTATTAAAGGAGAAGTATGTTTGAGTTAAAAGGTGAAAATTCTATAATTAAAGGTGTTGTATTAGTTGCATTTATTGCTACAGTTGCTATGTTTATAGCAAAAATATCAATTATTAAAAATCTTGGATTTTCTCCACTTGTTATAGGCATTGTTTTGGGGATAATTTATGCAAATACACTACATACAAAAATGCCAACATCTATACACAGCGGTGTAACATTTTCAGCAAAAAAAATACTTAGATTTGCAATAGTATTATATGGATTTAGATTAACATTTCAAGAGATTGCACAAGTTGGAATGGATGGATTTTTAGTTTCTCTTACAATGCTAACTTCAACAATGCTAATAGGAACATTTATAGGCATTAAAATTTTCAAAATGGATAGAGATACATCTATTTTAACAGCAGCTGGTGCTTCTGTATGTGGGGCAGCTGCAGTATTGGCTACTGAACCAGTTTTAAAAGCAGATGGTTATAAGAGTGCAATTGCAGTATCAATGGTGGTGCTTTTTGGAACAATATCGATGTTTTTATATCCTGTGCTTTATGAAACAATAATAAAAGATGCAGTAGGTTTTTTACATATGACACCTCGACAATTTGGTATTTTTACAGGTGGTAGTGTGCATGAAGTTGCGCAAGTGGTTGCAATTCCTGCCTCTATACCAAATGCTAGTGAAGAGATGGCACATAGTGCAGTAATTGTTAAAATGACAAGAGTTATGCTAATTGCACCAATGTTAATTATTTTAGGATTGATTTTAGCAAAAACTGATAACTCAAACTCTAAAGCAAAGCTGACTATACCTTGGTTTGCAGTATATTTTGTAGTAGTTGCAGGATTTAACTCTTTACATTTAATACCTCAAAATATTGTTGATATTATTAATAAGGTAGATACTTTTCTTTTAACAATGGCAATGACTGCTCTTGGAATGGGAACAATATTCTCAAAATTTAAAGGCGCTGGTGGAGCAGCGCTATTTACTGCTTTAGGAATGTTTATTTGGCTTGTTATTGGTGGATTTATTGTTGTAAAAATAATAGTATAGCTCTATTTTTATTCATATTTAAGTTTTTTTGTGTATAATACTGCCTATTTCTTAGGATAGGTAGTTTCTCCCCAAAGTGCTTTCTGTTAAGTATTTTGGGGTGTAACCCACCAAAGATTCAAGTCTTTTAAAGACAAAACATAATATTTAAAAAAGGAGTCAAGTTGCCAACTATTAACCAACTTGTGCGCAAAGAGCGCAAAAAGGTGATTAAAAAATCAAAATCACCAGCATTAGTAAGCTGTCCTCAAAGAAGAGGTGTTTGCACTCGTGTTTATACAACAACACCAAAAAAACCAAACTCTGCACTTAGAAAAGTTGCAAAAGTTAGATTAACTTCTGGTTTTGAAGTTATTTCATATATTGGTGGTGAGGGTCATAACCTTCAAGAACACTCTATTGTTTTAGTTAGAGGTGGAAGGGTAAAAGATTTACCAGGTGTTAAGTATCATATTGTTCGTGGTGCATTAGATACTGCAGGTGTTGCAAATAGAACAGTTTCAAGAAGTAAATACGGAACTAAAAGACCTAAAAAATAGGTTTTAATTTAGTTTTTTAAGTTAGAGGTTTGTGTATTACACATTAAACAGACTTTTTGGAGAAACCTTTGTGCAAAAAGTTTGAGTAAATCAAAAGATTGAAGGGAATTTTATGAGAAGAAGAAAAGCTCCAGTTAGACCTGTGCTTCCAGATCCAGTTTATGGTAGTAAGGTATTAACTAAATTTATTAATAAATTAATGTTAGATGGTAAAAAAAGCATAGCTGAAAAGATTATGTATAGTGCTTTAGAGAGAATTGAATCTAAAAGCGGTGAGAAAGGTATTGAAGTTTTCGAAAAAGCAATTGAAAATGTAAAGCCAGTAATGGAAGTTAAATCTCGTCGTGTGGGTGGTGCTACATACCAAGTGCCAATTGAAGTTCGTCCAGTTCGTCAACAATCACTAGCAATTAGATGGATTGTAGATGCTGCAAGAAAAAGAAATGAAAGAACTATGGTAGAAAGACTTAGTAATGAGCTTATGGATGCAGCAACAGATAAAGGTGCTGCATTCAAGAAGAAAGAAGATACTTATAAAATGGCAGAAGCTAACAAAGCATTTGCTCACTATAGATGGTAAGGATATAAAATGCCAAGAAGTCATAAATTAGAAGATTTAAGAAACATCGGTATTGCTGCGCATATTGATGCTGGTAAAACAACTACTACAGAGAGAATTCTTTTCTATACAGGTGTTGAGCATAAAATTGGTGAAGTTCACGAAGGTGCTGCAACAATGGACTGGATGGAACAAGAGCAAGAAAGAGGTATTACAATTACAAGTGCGGCTACTACTTGTGAGTGGAGAGGAAAACAAATTAACATCATTGACACTCCAGGACACGTTGACTTTACTATCGAAGTTGAGCGTTCAATGAGAGTTCTTGATGGTGCTGTATCAGTATTCTGTGCTGTTGGTGGTGTTCAACCACAATCAGAAACAGTATGGAGACAAAGAAATAGATATGGCGTTCCATCAATTGTTTTTGTAAATAAAATGGATAGAACAGGTGCTGACTTTTTTGAAGTTGAGAGACAAATTAGAGATAGGCTAAAAGGTAATCCACTTGTAATTCAACTACCTATTGGTGCAGAAGATAACTTCCAAGGTATAATTGACCTTGTTAAAATGAAAGCAGTTATCTGGGATGATGACCAAACATTAATGGGTCAAAAGTTTGAAGTAGTTGATATTCCATCAGAATACCAAGAACAAGCTGATGAGTGGAGAGAAAAACTAATAGAAGGTATTAGTGAGTGCGAAATCAACGAAGAGTTGATGGAAAAATATATGGAAGGCGAAGAGCTAACCGAAGAAGAGATTATGGAAGGTATTAAAAAAGCTACAATCAATATGGAAGTTGTTCCTATGACTTGTGGAACTGCGTTTAAAAACAAAGGTGTTCAAACCCTTCTTGATGCAGTTGTAGATTATCTTCCATCTCCTGTAGAGGCTCCTGCAATTAAAGGAACTCTAATGGATGACCCTGATACAGAAGTAACAGTAGAATCAACTGATGATGGACCATTTGCAGCTTTGGCTTTCAAAATTATGACAGACCCATTTGTTGGGCAATTAACATTTATTCGTGTATATCGTGGTTCACTAGAATCAGGTTCATATACTTTAAACTCTACAAAAGAGAAAAAAGAGCGTGTTGGTAGAATTATGAAGATGCACGCAATTAAAAGAGAAGAAGTAAAAGAGATTTATGCAGGTGAAATTGGTGCAGTTGTAGGTTTAAAAAATACAACAACTGGTGATACACTTTGTTCTGAAAAAGATAAAGTTGTTCTTGAAAGAATGGAGTTCCCAGATCCGGTTATCTCTGTTGCAGTTGAGCCAAAAACAAAAGCTGACCAAGAAAAAATGGGTATTGCTTTACAAAAACTTGCTGCAGAAGATCCAAGCTTTAGAGTAAGCACAGATGAAGAATCAGGTCAAACAATTATCTCTGGTATGGGTGAGCTTCACTTAGAGATTATTGTAGATAGAATGAAAAGAGAATTTAAAGTAGAAGCAGAAGTTGGCGCTCCACAAGTTGCATATAGAGAAACTATTAGAACAGCAGTTGAGCAAGAGTATAAATATGCAAAACAATCTGGTGGTCGTGGTCAATTTGGTCATGTATACCTTAGAATTGAGCCTCAAGAAGCTGGTAGCGGATATGAATTTATTGATGACATTAAAGGTGGGGTTATTCCAAAAGAGTATATTCCAGCAGTTGATAAAGGTATCCAAGAGGCAATGCAAAGAGGTATTCAAGCAGGATATCCAGTAGAAGATGTAAAAGTTACTCTTTATGATGGTAGTTACCATGATGTTGACTCAAGTGAAATGGCATTTAAACTTGCTGGTTCTATGGGCTTTAGAGAGGGTGCTAAAAAAGCTAATCCTGTAATCTTAGAGCCAATGATGAAAGTTGAAGTTGAAGTGCCAGAAGAGTATATGGGTGATGTAATTGGTGATGTAAGTAAGCGTCGTGGACAAGTAAATGGAATGAGTGATAGAGCAGGAAATAAAATTGTTGATGCATTTGTTCCACTTGCAGAGATGTTTGGTTACTCAACAGATCTTCGTTCAATGACTCAAGGTAGAGCAACTTATGCTATGGAATTTGATCACTATGAAGAAGTTCCAAGTAATGTAGCTGCAGAAATTATTGAAAAGAGAAACGGTTAATCCTCTCTCTTTTGCACCTTTGGGTGCAATCTTATTAACTCTTTAAATACTTATTAATCAAAAATTGTTACAATACCTCTAAAGTTTACTTTAGGAATAAATTATGGTTTTAATGATAGATAATTATGATAGCTTTACATATAATATTGTTCAATACTGCAAAGAGTTGGGTGCTAATTTAAAAGTAATTAGAAATGATGAATTAACTATTGCTGAAATAAAAGCTCTTAATCCTAAAAAAATTATACTCTCTCCTGGACCTTCAACTCCTGATGACGCTGGTGTAACACTAGAAGTTATAGAAGAATTCAAAGATACAACTCCACTCTTTGGAGTATGTTTAGGACATCAAAGTATTGCACAAGCATTTGGAGCAAAAGTGGTTCGTGCAAAAAATATGATGCATGGTAAAACATCACAAGTTAAGCAAATATTAAAAACTCAAATTTTTAAAGAAGTAACAGAAGAATTTACAGCTACAAGATACCACTCTTTAGTAGTAGAAAAATCATCAGTTCCAGATATTATTGAAGCAACAGCAGTAAGTTTAGATGATAATGAAATTATGGCACTTCAAATAAAAGGTAAGCCAATTTATGGAGTTCAATTTCATCCAGAATCTATTAAAAGCCAATTTGGTCATAAAATATTAGATAATTTTTTAAAATTATAAATTATAAAATGGAGATAAAATATGAGAGAGTGTAACTTCTCTACTAAATTTATAAATTTTTTTATCTTCATTTACATATTAATAACTCTTATTTTACTATACTTTACCCCTTTTACACACTCAGAGGCAAATATTCTATTTTCAACAGATTTTACAATAGAACATTTTATTACTAATAATATATATAAATTTTTTAAAGAATATTTTGTTTTAAGATTACCTTTTTTTATAATATCAATAGCTTCACTACTCTTATATAAAGAGATTTTAAAGAGCTATTTTAAATATGATAAATATTACAATCTATCAATACTATTTTTCCTATTGACACCTGGAATATTTTTGTCTTTTATTTTGGTAAATTATGCAACTATTCCAATTTTTCTAACTCTATTTTTAATCTATTCTTATAAAAAAGATAAGATTTTCTTTATAATTTTGGCATTAGTGTTACTTTTCTTTACACATAGCGCTCAATTTGTTGTATATATAGCACTTATATTATATGCTTATCGAGAAAAAAAATGGTTTATAGTATTAATATCTATTATATTAATACTATTTGCTTCTGTAAGTAAGACATATCCTATTGATGGTATTCCAAAAGGACATTTAATACAATTATTTGGAATTTATGCAGCTATATTTTCTCCATTACTATTTCTAGCTTCTATTTTTGCTATTTATAAAGTAGCCACAAGTAGAAAAAAAGATTTACTTTGGTATATATCTACAACTGCTTTTACACTTTCTATAATTTTATCAATTCGGCAAAAAATTAAAATTACAGATTTTTCCCCTTATTTTGTGATAATTACGCCATTAGTTGTGAGTGTATATAAAAATAGTATTGAAATAAGATTAAAAGATTTTAGAAAAGGGTATTATCTTATATGTAAAATAGTCTTAATTGTGCTACTTTTAGAGACATCAACTATTGCAATGCACTATGTTTTATATAAAGTAGATCCAAGTAGTAAGTTTATCTTAGATAAATCAATATATAAAATACCTAATGAAGTTAATTTATTAAAGAAAAATGGTAAAAAATGCAAATATAATATATCTAACAAAGAGAAAGCACTATATAAATATTATAATATAAGCAAATGCAACTAAAATCTTGTTTCTAAAATACACATTAAATTTATAATTAAAATAACTTTTTGCTAACTTACTATCATTAAATAAATGTGATGATATCATTCTTACATAATCTTTATGAAGGAGAACTCAATGGCTCAAAAGGCAATTAGAGAGTATGACGCAAAGTCAATATTAGCTAGACATTGGGATAAGTATTTTCCAGAATTTACTTATTCTTATGAAACAGTATTAGTGCAAAATGGTAACGAATTAAAAGAGTTAGCAAACGAAAAAAGTTGGTTAAAAGAGAAAGCATTAGTTGCTAAGCCAGATATGCTTTTTGGTAAAAGAGGTAAAAATGGTTTAGTTCTTTTTAAAGTTAATAAACCAGGTGATGTAACACTTGAGGATGCTGCTAAGTGGATAGATGAAAAAGCATCTTCTAAGCAAGAAG
>JAMONW010000059.1 GCA_027066355.1 Campylobacteraceae bacterium | reverse complement strand
TACAAGAACAAGAAGCTCTTTTGAAGTAGCTGCAAAGCGTCTTGGGGCTAGTGTGGTTCATTTAGACCCCGCAAAATCTTCTACCAAAAAGGGTGAAACACTAGAAGATACCTTTGCTAACCTTTGTGCTATGGCTCCAGATGGTGTAATTGTCCGCCACTCCAAAAATGATACTGCACAAATTTTAGCCAATATGCAACTAAGTCCTGTAATTAATGCAGGAACAGGAAATTATGCACACCCAACTCAAGCTTTATTAGACCTTTTTACTATTAAAGAGTATTTTAATGGTAATGTAGAGGGTAAAAAAATTGCAATTGTAGGAGATATTGTAAATTCAAGAGTTGCAAGTTCAGGCATTAGGCTATTTACAAAAATGGGCTTAGATGTAACACTTGTTGCACCAAAAGAGTTTATGCCAAAAACCAATTTAAAAAATACAGATAAACTAGAAGATGTGCTTGATAGTAGTGATATAATAATAAGCTTACGAGCGCAGTTAGAGCGCCATAAAAAACCTATTTTTGATGACTATAATGAGTATGCAAAACACTACTGCATTACAAAAGAGATGGTAGATAAAAATAACTTTGTAGTTATGCATCCAGGTCCAGTTATGCGAAATATTGATATTAGCGATGATGTTTTAGAAAGTTCAAAATCACTAGTTTTAGAGCAAGTTAGCAATGGTGTATTTGTTAGAATGGCTATTTTAAAACATCTACTTTTAGATGCCAATGGCAATTAAATTTTTTAATAAAAAAGAGGGCTTTAAAAAGATAAGCTCTTTAGCAAAAAATGCTGAACCATTTTTATTTATTATATCTTACAACAAAGAAAAAATATATGCAAAAGCACTAAACAATTTAGATAAAACTATTAAATACTCTTTTAATTGCCAAGAGCCAATTAAGCTTAAAAAAAGAGCAAAATTAAAAAAGTATCCAATTAAATTAAAAGAGTATAAAAGAGCTTTTAACAAGGTAATTGAAGAGATTAAGTTAGGCAATACATATCTTTTAAATTTAACTTTTCGCACCAAAATAGAAACTAGCTTAAGCCTAAAAGAGATCTACACAAGAGCAAATGCCCCATATAAACTACTAATTGATGATACTTTTGTATGCTTTTCTCCAGAGTGTTTTATTACAATTAAAAATAACAAAATAGCAACTTTCCCAATGAAAGGCACAATAGATGCCTCTATACCAAATGCAAAAGATAAGATTTTAAATGATATAAAAGAGAGTGCAGAGCATACAATGATAGTTGATTTAATGCGAAATGACTTAAATATAGTAGGAGTAAAAACCAAAGTGCCAAAGTTTAGGTATATTGATAAAATTCAAGCTGGAGATAAAGAGCTTTTGCAAGTTAGCTCAAAAATAGAAGCCAATTTAGCAGAGAATTGGCAAGAAAATTTAGGAGAAATTTTAGACAAATTAACACCAGCTGGTTCAATAACTGGCACTCCAAAGAGAAAAACAGTAGAAATAATCAATAGTATTGAACCAACTCAAAGAGGGCTATATACTGGAATTTTTGGCATTTTTGATGGAAAAAACTTACAAAGTGCCGTAATGATTAGAGCTATTAGTAAAGAATACGATAAACTCTATTATCACAGTGGTGGGGGAATCACACTCGATTCTGATGTAAAGCTAGAGTATCAAGAGCTAATAGATAAAATCTACTTACCTCTCTAACCATCACCTAATCTCTCGTAAAACCTAACACCCAAAACCTATTTTATAGGTATCCCCTCACACTTAACACTTACCCTATTTTTATTCTCTAAATTATAAGCAGTAAGCTCCCTACCCCACAAACAACCACTATCAAGTGCTAAAATATCTTCTCTATCTAAAAAACCAAGAGTTGACCAATGTCCAAAAACAATTTTTAGCTCTTTTTCTATCTTTTGTGGACAATCAAACCAAGGATATAAGTCATCTCTTTTTAAATTATCAGGAGAGCCTTTTTGTTTAAAATCTAAGTGTCCATTTTTGTAACAATATCTCATTCTTGTAAATACTCCAAGCAGATATCGCTCTTGCTCTATAATTCCACCTTTTGGGTTAAAGTAATCGCTATCTTTGCTCATTACTGCCTTTAGCCACTCTTTTGCATCTTCTCCTCTAAGGTGGCTTTGCAAAATATCGTTATAAAATTTTGCAGCTCCAAGCTCCATATTTGGTGCTACTCCAGCATGAGCCATTGCATAGCCTAAAGTATAATCAATATGCAAAAATGGAAGAGTGCGAAGCCAATTTATTAACTTTTTGGCATCTTTATATTGCAATATTGGCTCAATTGTAGGGTTACTTTTTTTTATTCCATAATAAGCTGCAATTAGTGAAATATCATGATTTCCAAGCACAACTTTTATACTATTTTTATGCTCATAAACATACTTTAAAACCTCTAAAGAACCTTTACCTCTATTTACCAAATCGCCAACAAGCCACAACTCATCTTTGCTTGGATTAAACTCTATTTTCTTAAGAAGCTCCATAAAATTATCAAAACAGCCTTGAATATCACCTATTGCCCAAGTCAATTAACTTCTCCTTATAGACTTTGCACTTATCTTCAAAACTTATAGCAGCATATGCAGGAGATGGTGAGGGTAAATAAAACTGCTCTATCTTTAAATTTTTAAAATATTTTTTAAAAACCTTTTGTGCAAAACGGCTTGTAAATGCAATTTGTTTAATTTGAGGATACTCTTTTAGAAGTGCTTCTATATTATTTGGCACTACATTTTGCAAATTTGCATCGCTTGAGTTCTCTCTATCGCAACTTTTAACCATATCCCAAAGAGCCAAATTTAGCTCTTTTAAAAGCCAAATCTTTTGATCTTTATTATTTATTGGATAGCCACTAATTGCACTTAATATCTTCCAAAACTGATTTTTTGGATGAGCATAATAGAAGCTATTTTCAAACGATTTAATGCTAGGAAAAGAGCCTAAAATAAGAGTTTTACTATTTTTAAAAATAATTGGCTTAAATGGATGCTCTTGCACTATTTAAGCTCCTTTTGCAAGGTTCTAACAAATAGCACAATTAAAAATAGCATAAAAAGAGTTAATGCAATTTCGCTACCTTTGTGCATATTCTCAAATATCTTACTATTTACAACGCTCTCTCCTTGCATCTGCATATTAATAATGCTATCCATATAGAAATACTTAAACAAAGCCCCACTCATAATTGCTCCAAGAGCGCTTAGAGTCTTTATTAAATCTCTATTAAAGCGCTTATATTGATACCCCTCATAAATAAATATGGCAAACATTGCAAAGAGTATAAAATATCCAAGTCTTATAAAGTTTTGCGTCATTATAAGCCCCTCTTGAAAACGGCTTAAAATCTCACTTGCTAACCACTGCTCAGAATGGAATGTAACAGGAGCTACAACAGCCCCTGCATAAATAGTAGCTCCCAAAACTACACCTAAAATTAGTAAATAACCTATTGTAAAATATTTATTTGTCTTTTGCTCTTGCATAA
>JAMONW010000058.1 GCA_027066355.1 Campylobacteraceae bacterium | reverse complement strand
AGGACTTGGATTGTTTTGTATTTGTCATACTCTACATTTGAGCCTTCTTGGATTTTTACGAATTTTCGTTTTGTGTAGTCAACTTCGTAATTTCCGGGGTTTTTGGTGCTAAAATCAACACATAGTTTTGCGGCACTTTTTAGCAGACTTTCTGGCAAATTTTGTTTATCGGTTTTAATTATTACATGAGAGCCTGGAATATCTCTTGTGTGCATCCAAATATCGTTAGATTTCGCCTCTTTTAAAATAGCTTGATTTTCGCTAGAGCTTCTGCCAACTACTATTTTATACCCTTCTATCCAAAATAGCTCTCCTACTTTTTGTTTTGCTTTTTTGGCTTTTGAACGAGCTTGTTTTGGCATTAGAAGCTCAATATCATAAACACTTTGTGAGCTTTTAATAGCGCTTTTTATATTTTGGTAAAAGTGCAATTTGCCCTCTAAATTATCTTTTTCTATTCCAATATTTACAGAGCGATTTTTAGCGCGTTTTGCAAGGTTAAAGTAGTATTCTCCAAGGCGATTTTTAACTATATTTTTTGGTAATTTTATCTCTATCTCTTGCCCCTCAAAATCAAAAGTTTTAAGTGTTTTATCGTGAGCTTTTATAGTGTGTAAATTTGCTAAGATAATGTTTCCAAAATTGTTATATTTTATTGCCTCTTGCTCTAACTCTTGTTCATTTGGTAAAGCATTTAGAGATTTTTGGATTTTAGAGATTTTTTTATTTACAACATTTAACTTTTGACTCTTTATGCGCTTTAAGAGTTCTTGATTTAGCATTTGATAATTTTGCTCTAAAAGTGCTTCTATATTTTCTACTTTACCACTAAATTTTGTTTTAAAAGGGAGTAGCTCTTTGAGCTCAACTCCTGGCTTGATTTGGCGATAACTTTTACTTAAATCTATGTGGTGCAGAGCCTCTATAACTATATTATTTTCATCTGTTAAAATTAAATTTGTATATTTACCTGTTAGCTCAAATCTAGCATTTATTATCATCTCTTTATATTGACTTTTTGGCTTAATTTTAAATATGATTACTTTATCATCGCTTGGCACACTAATATTTAAAATTTTAGAGTGAGATAGCAGGTTGTGAAGTTGCGTATCAAATGGGGCGTTAAAGTGGTTTATAGGTTTGCTTGGTGCTTTGTAAATTGTTGAATTTCCACGCGTTAAATCAAAAAATATAGAAAAATCTTGCCCAAAATTTAACTCAATAGTATTATTTGCAACTCTTCTTGCTTTTTTTATAAAGTTAAATTGCTTTAAGTAGTTTGCAACTGCTTTTATTTCATATAGTTTCATTATACAATAGCTTCAAAAGTTTTATTAAGCAAGGTTTCATACCTTGAACCCTCTATGTGGTTCATAACAAAATATAGAATAAATGTAGCTATTGGTGCAATAATAATTTGCCAATATAGTTTATCTCTAAAAAGATACCAAAGAAGTGCAAAGTAAGCTCCAATTAGTAAAATAAAGTGAATAAACATAACTGGCGCAACTACTCTCATTAGTATATAACCACTATAACCCATAGCAATAATTGCAAAGTAAATTACAATAGCAAGTAGGCTCTTTTTTAGATTAGCTCTTTTTTTGTAATCTAGTGCAATAAATGCAAAGGTTATTAGGGTTAAAACTATTACTCTACCAAGCATCTTAAATTCTCTCTAAAACCTCAATACCAAGTATATTTAATCCTACTTTTATGGCATTTGCGGTTGCTTTTGCTAAAATTAGGCGAGATTTTTTAATATCTTCATCTACGCCATCTTTAAGTATTGGATTTTGCTCATAAAAGCGCATAAATAGGGTTGCTAATTCATAAAGATATGTTGTAATAATATGTGGCATAGCCTCTTTGTATGCTTTTTGCAAAGTATCTTCTAAACTTAATACCTTTAATGCCAAACGACGCTCTAACTCATCATTTAACACTACCTTACCTCCAACAAACTCTCCAGCTTTTGTTAAAATAGAGTTTATTCTAGCATAAGCATACTGCATATAAAGAGCTGTATTGCCATCAAGAGATAGCATTTTATCCCAATTAAAAATATAGTTTGATGTTCTATTTATACTTAAATCAGCATACTTTAATGAGCCAATTCCAATAACTTTTGCAATATGCTCTAACTCTGCTTCATCATACTCATTTGCCCTGCTAATTACCTCTTTTGCTCTATTTACTGCTTCATTAATTAAATCAATTAGTTTTACAGTTCCACCATCACGCGTTTTAAATGGGCGTCCACTCTTATCTAGCATCATACCAAATGCAATATGCTCTAAAAGCACATCACTACTTGCAATACCAGCTCTTCTAGCTGCCTCAAAAACTTGCTTAAAGTGTTCAGCTTGTCTTGCATCTACCACATAGCAAACTCTCTTAGCACCAAGCTCTTGAACTCTATATTTAATTGCTGCTAAATCGGTTGTGGCATAGAGGTATCCTCCATCACTTTTTTGAATAATTAGTGGGTTTTGGCTATCTTCAAAGAAGATACACTTTGCTCCTTGGCTCTCTTGTGCCACCCCTTTCTCTTCAAGCATAGTAACAATATTTGCTAAATCACTATTATAGCTACTCTCGCTTTTTACATTGCTTTTATCAAGTTTTACTCCAAGTGTATCATAAACCTCTTGGCAATGCTCTAGCGATTTTTCAATAAAGGCACTCCATAATCTTAAACAACCCTCATCTCCACCTTGTAGCTTAACTACATACTCTCTTGATTTATCTGCAAACTCATCACTCTCATCAAAACGCTTTTTAGCAGCTTTGTAAAACTCTTCTAAATCGCTTAATTTTGCATCAATATTGGCTTGGTTCTCTTCGAAATAGGCAATTAACATACCAAATTGCGTTCCCCAATCGCCTATGTGATTTTGACGAATAACTTCATCACCTAAAAATTCAAATAAATTTGCAATAGTATCGCCAATTATTGTAGAGCGCAAATGCCCAACATGCATCTGTTTTGCCATATTTGGACTTGAGTAATCAACTACTACTTTTATAGGATTATCTTTTTGCTTAACACCTGCTCTGCTATCAAGCACACTTGCTAACTCTTGCTCTAAAAACTCTTTATTGATTGTAAGGTTTATAAAGCCAGGTCCTGCAACTTCAATTTTGGAGAAAAGCTTCTCTTTTTCTAACTCACTAGCAATGTTTTGTGCAATTTCTCTAGGGTTTTTCTTTAGAGCTTTTGCCAAAGCCATAGCACCATTGTATTGATAGTCGCCAAACTCAACCTTTGTAGCATCGCTAATTGCCACATTTGGAGCCTCTATTTCTAATTCTTTAAATATATTTTGTAAAATAGTGTTAATTTGTGATTTTATCTGCATTTAGATACCTAATATTGTAAGTTTTTGCTCCAAAAGGAGCGAGTTTAGTAATTATGCTTCTTTTTTTTCTGCTATTTCAGCTTGTGGAGCTTCTGTTTTTTTATCTTCTATCTCTTTATTGCTTTTTGTTGCAACTTCTTCTTCGCCCTCTTTAACAGCTTCTTTAAACTCTTTTATACCTTTACCCATACCTTTTGCTAATTCTGGAATTTTTTTACCACCAAATAGTAGCACAATAACAAGAACTATAACAAATAGTTCCCAACCACCTGGAATACCCATATTAAATCCTTTAATATCTTTTTGTGATATTATACACTCTTTTTGTTAAAAGTAGAAATATGCTTAAAGAAGAAGATTAATATTTGAATAATTGCTACTTATTTAAAGTTTTTTCTACTTTTTTTATGAGCATTGCTTTATTAAATGATTTATCTTTTAAATTTATAATTTTTAGGCAATTATCTTTTGCTAATTTAACAAAAAAATTAACCTCTATTTTTGTAGCATCTTTAATCTTTTGGCATTTATAATGAAGAGTCTTAGTGCTATTTGCTTCTAAATTATTTTGATTCATAGAGGTTGCTAAATTTGGTATTACAATATTTTTACCATCTTTTTTAAAATTAATCGCAAAGTATCCTTGTTTATCTTCGCTTGGTTGTTTTTTGTAATTTTGCCAAATAGTTTTATTGCCATCTTTAACTAAAATTTGTAAATATTTTACTCTTGCTGGTTGAATTATAAGAGGATGCCCCATCTTATTTTTAAGCACAATATTAAAACCATCTTTTGTGGTAGTTATATTAATATCAACTCCTTTTTTTCTAAAGGCAGCATCTCTTATTCCTAAAAACTTATGGCTTTTGTGTTGCATTCTAGCTCTTTTATTTATCTTTTCTGCTCCACCTTTAATGTATGGCATATGGCATTTTATGCAGCTTTTACTATTTTGATTCTCTTTTGTTGCTTTAAATATAGTAACATTTAGATCATTGAGTTTGTGAGAGTGGCATCCTATACAAGCTACTTTTGAGTATATTGGGTTATGTAAAGATGAGTGTTTATCATTTTCATCTGGATTTTTTAAATTAGCAAAAAAGCTTGGTTTATAATTTTTAGCTTGTTTGGCTTTTTGATTTAAGTTAAATTTATGAGCCTTTTTTACATAAGCAATTGTATGACAAAAATAGCAACTTATAGCATCGCTTTGAGTTACATTTTTTGGGTTTGGTCTAGCTTTACCATTAATTAAATCTTTTAAATTATTTGCCATTGGCATATGGCATATGGCACATTCATACTTTTTTTTGCTTACATGTAGGGCTACTTTTCTGTGTAGTTCATCATTAAAAAAGCTTTTTGCATGAGCTGAACTTTCAAACTCTTTATAAATTTCTTCATGACACTCTTTACAAGAGTGGTTATCTAAATATTTTGCTTCTAAAACAAGAGTGCTAAAAAAAAGAAGAGTTAAAATATATTTCATAAGCTACCTTGGTAATTTATTAAAACTTTTTTAAAAAAAGCCTAAATAAATTACCCTCCAAAAGGAGAGTAACTAGCTATTAAGCTCCAGGAACATGTTGTCTATGTTCAACAGAATAAGTAAATGTAGGAGTAGTTAAATTTTCTATATATTTAATAAATTTACCAGTTTTTGAGTCGTAAATACCAATTCTTCCTGTTGTCCATTCACTAATCATAGTCCATTTACCATGGTTAGCTGGTTCTGCGTGAAGTAGTCTTGGTTGAACAGGATTTTTTACAACTTCACCAATTTTATCAGGCATTGGAACAATCTCCTCTTTTCCAAATGCTTTTTGAGGCACTTTGATAGTTTTATGTTGAGTTGCATCCCAAGTTTGTAGCACTTTATTTGTGTGTGCATCAATTAATTTACCCTCTTTTTTACCAACTTCAATAATTCTATCTGTTTCTAGGGTTTCTTTGTTAATTAAGTAAACTTTATTGTAATTTTCTGGTTTACCAAGCACACAATCAGACCAAATATATGGTGTATGATGACTTGTTCCTACAAACAGACCACCACCAGCAGTTTTAACTTTTTTAACAACTTTCCAGCTTGGTGAATCCCAAATTACAACAGATCCAAAGTTCATACTTTGAGTAGCATTAAGTTGTTTACCCATTTTTTTGTTAAACCAGCTACTTCCTTGTCCTGGATGTGGTTTAGAGTGTTCACCTGTATAAACTTTTGCTGCTAATTTTTTTGTTTTGAAATCAACAATACCCATTAAGTCGCTTCCTTGTGATGCTACCATTACATAGCGTCCAAAGTCTGGTCCTTCATTCTCATTTTCAAATGCATCATGTAGGATTTTACCAATATTTTTAACTTTAGCAACTACTGGGAAATCTTTTTTAGAATAATCTATAATCCAAACTGCTCCACCATCTTTAAGAGCCATTGCAAAATATGGTCCATAAGGAGTATCTGCTAAGAATGCAACACGGCTAGGACCCTTCTCTTTTTCGCCAATTAAATCAACTTTGCTTGTATCATAAACTTTTAAAGGCTCTAATGTATGAGCATCGCAAAGAACAGCTCCACCTGGGTTATAATCTCCTGCAATTACATATTTTCCATCTGGAGATACTGCAAGACCTCTTGATTCTTGCCCAACTTGAACACTTGCAACTGCTGGTTGTCCAGGAGCTCCTATATCAAACATTGTAAGTCTTCCAGAGCGAGAGATTGAGTAAGCATATCTTGGATTTGCTTTGTTTGTAACTGTAACATGCACTGCAAATCCAGCTTTATGACGGCTTAATACTTTGCCTGTTGTAGAGTCGATAAAGTCAACTAATGAAGCATCTCTCTCAGTTGCAAATGTAATATCTTTTACATTTTTAACTTCTGCACCTTTATACTTTAAGTTACCATCTTTATCAACTGGATACTTTTTAGCCAATGCATCAACATCTGCTAATTTTTTCCAAGATTTATGAACTTCTGGCATTTTAAGCTCTAATTTAACTGTATTTTTCCAGTTCATTAACCAATCTACCATACCAGCAGCATCATCTTTGCTAAATTTAATACTAGCACCATCATGCCCCCAAGCTGGCATAGCAGTATTTTCTCTACCATTTAAAATGGTTTGAACAAGCATATTATGCTCTTTTTTCTTCAGAGCTTTTGGTCTTAGATCGCTACCAACTCCCCCTTGATGAATTGGTCCATGACACCCTTGACACTCTTTTTCATATACTTTTGCAAAATCCATCTTTGATGTTCCAGCCATTGCAAAACCAGTTGCTACTACACTTATAGCAGCAATACTAAGTAGTTGTTTAAGTTTCATACAAATCTCCTCAAATTTAGTATAAGAATTATTTAGAATAATAATAAATTATATTCAATTAAAGCTTAACTATAATTAAAATTAAGCAAAATCATCGATATAATTTATATTATTAATTTATTTTATCTTTAAAAATTAATTTTTCTTTTAAGATAAAATAACTTGCTTATTTTATAGATATAAATAGCAATAGAGGGGTTTTAATTTCCCTCTTTTTATTCAAATAAGTTTGAACTACTCACCCTTTTGAAGTCTTTTTTTCTCTTTAAAATATAACCATATCATTGGTAATATAATTACTGTATGTAAAAATAGAGTTAAAGTCAAAGGACCTTGATTTAGCATCCCCCAAAAACTGTGGTTTACATCTGTAAAAGCTTCTATCATAATTTTCTCCTTAATTTAATTTTAAGAGAGCTTAGGACTCTCTTTTATTGATTGTTTTCAGACTCTTCTTTGCCTATGGTTAGTAGATCCCATACTAGATATATAAATCCAATAAATGTAACAACACCCATTACTGTTCTCCAACCCATAGCTTGTTTCATCCAAACTAAGTTTTGAGCAGTAAAGAAGGCATCCCATCCACCACCAAGTTCAGCTCTTTCAACTAATACTTGTTCATATCCAGCAATTGTTAATGCTACAGCCATTCCAAGAACACCAAAAGTAATTAAGAAGATTGCCATTTTAGACTTAAATGTTGCTTTCATTCTATCAATTCCATAAGCTCCTTGGATACCTAGATACATCATCCCAATTAAGATTGTTGCATAAGCACCAAAGAATGCCAAGTGTCCATGAGCTGCAGTAAATTGTGTTCCGTGTGTATAGATATTTACTTGAGGTAGTGTATGGAAGAAACCCCAAATACCAGCACCCAAGAAGTTACCAAACGCATTTGTAACAATCCATGCCATTGCTGGACCATTTTTGATTGCTGGTTTTTCTCCATGAGCGCCTTGCTCTTTACCCCAATCATATAATACATGCACAAACATTGCAACCAATGGAACAGGCTCCAATGCACTAAATAATGCCCCAATTTCCCACCAATACTCAGGTGTTCCTATCCAGAAATAGTGGTGTCCTAGTCCTAAAATACCAGAACCAAATAGCATTAGAACTTCAATCCATAGCCACATTTCAACAATTTCTCTTTTTGCTCCAATAATTTTAATAAGAGCATATGCTGCTAATGTTCCTACAAATACTTCCCAAGTAGCTTCAACCCATAGGTGAATAACCCACCACCACCAGTATTGATCAACAGAGATATTATCTGTAAAAAACATTCCTGCTAAATATAAACCTGCAAGTGCTAGTAAGTTAGCAACCATAACAGTCATAACACCTGTTCTTCTACCTTTTAAAAATGTAAAGAATACATTATAGTAGAATATTAAAACTACAACAACAATTCCATAATCTGCCCATCTTGGAGCTTCAAGATATTCACGACCTTCATTAATTAGCCAAATTGTGCTATCATCTCCAGGTCCTATTTGAATAAATATAAAAACTAAAACAACTATAGTAATTGCAAGAGTTAAAACCCAAAATGCAAGTTTACCAAGTTTAATTCCAACAGCTTCTAATCCAGTTTCATCTGGTATCATATAGTAAACTGAACCAATCATTGCATATAGCATCCAAACAACTAAGGCGTTTATATGCACCATTCTTGCAACAGAGAAATCAAAGATTCCATATAAAAAGCTTGGATACATAAATTGAATAGCAGCAATTAAACCCATTAAAAGTTGCGCTCCAAAAAGAATTATTGCAACTCTAAAATACATCATCCCAAGTTTTTGAGTCTCATATTGTAAATTGTGATTTTTAATACTAGTGAGCATATGTTCCTCCTGCCTCGAACTCTTTTACACCTTTTGAGAATCCTCTTGGGAATCCATTTGTGTCAATTGAGCTCATATGTTTTAAGAATGCTACAAGAGCTTTTGCCTCATCTGGTGTAATTTTTAGATTTGGCATTCTTCTTGCATGTGTAGGGTATCTTTCTGGATGTTGTAAGAATTCAGCCATAGCCTCTTCTCTTGTTTTTTTACCAGTCATTGCCATCATACTTTTCCATTTTGGATCAATCCAAGCTTTTGTTAAATCAGGAGCATAATATGCACCATTTCCAAGTAGTGTATGGCAATCCATACAGTTTTTAGCCTGTTCTGTTAATTTACCCTTATGTAAAAGAGCAGCTGCCTCTTTTGGACTCCACTCTTTTCCAAAAAACGGCTCTTTTTTACCAATAACTGGAACTTCATGTCCTCTCTTTTCACTAAATTTATAACCTATGTGGTAATTAATTACAGTTGGTGCAGGAACTCTTTTTGTGATACCTTTTTGTAAATCGGCATCTGTTCCCATTGTAATTTGTCCCATAGTATCAAATGTTAGCAAAATTAGCAATACTACAGCAAAGCCTGTTACCCAAGCTGCAGATTGTCGCCAAAATCGTATGCTTGTCCATACTGAATGATTTTGTGCCATACTTCCTCCTTTAATAAATGAATTTACTTTTCATACCTATTATCTATATCAGAGATAAATCTAAAATATAGATGAGGTATAAAAAGATAAGCTATCATAGTAATAATCAATGTTTTTTGAGTAAATGAATTACTATGAATCCTAATAGCCAAGTCGTATAAGCTATAAGTTTGCAATATCCAAAAAACAAAACTAAAATAGAACCATTTTTTAGATAAGTAACCCATTTTTGATAGAGTTACAGATGCGGCATAAGCTACACCAAAAACTAAAACTAGCGTTGAAACAATAAAAATTGGTAAAAATTGGTCTAACGCAATTTCAGGTCTTACAAATAATGGTTCCATTTTTTCTCCTTTTTAAATAGTGCTTACTTATTAGCACAATACAATTATAAAATCTTTAAAGAGAAAATTAATTGACTTACATCAATAAAATTTAAAATTATAATTATTTTTTTTTATAAAAAGATACTTTTACTCCAATAAATTAGAGTAAATAGTATTTGTAGGAGTTGTTACTTTTTTACGATACATCTAGCTAAGAAGAATTTTCTTGTGTAGTTAGGAGATATAAAATTATCATCAATAATTTTCCAGCTACCATTGTTTTTTATGGTAACAAAATTTGCACCTTTAGTGTATATTCTATTTTCGCAAAGCACTACTTTGTTACTATTAAAAGCCTCTTTTACACTATTCATTCTATTTTTTGTTATAAAAAAGTGTGCAAAAACAGCAAGTAAAATAACTAATGATACAGAAATCATTCCTTTTTTTACACTACCTTTGCCCATAAATGGACGAGTTGTTACAAATAGTGTTACAGCTAAAATAATAGCACCTAAAATTAAATATGCCCCTTCAAGATAAAAAAAATCTTTCATAATTTGCCTCCTTTGCTAATTTTAGCATATATTAAATTTGCATTAATTGATAAATATCAATATTCTTTTTAATATAAAATACTATACTTATTTTAAATAATTCTCTAAATGCTTAGATTATTTAGAGAGTTTAAAGTTATAAAAAAAGGAAGTTTATGAAGAAGTATTTGCCATTAGCACTATTTTTAGGATTTTTATTTATATCAATAGTAACTTTTATAAACTCTAAACCATCTTCTAAAAATGCAAGAGTTTATAAAATAGTTAAAGAGTATTCACCATATTACTTTCAAAAAAGTTTTGGTGGTTTAAAGATATTAAGTAAAGAGGATAAAAATTTTAAAGAGGAGCCAGAGAATACAAAACTATTCAAAAGATTTGAAGAGTTAGAGAGAAATTGGGGTAAAAAACACTTAAAAATAAAAGATAATAAATTAGAAATTTATGATAACTCTAATAAACTTTTAAAAACTGTAGAGTTAAAAACAAAAGATGAAGTAGATTTTGTTCATAGATATTATGGAGTGAAGTAGTGATAGATATAGTAGAGTTTTTAGTTTTTTCTATTGTAATGCTTATGTTTATGGCATATCCTGCTATTAAAATAGTAGAGTTTATAGATAAAGAGGAAAAATTTTCTGAAAAAAAGAGAAATTTTTATATGATATTTTTTACGATATTGCTATCTTTATTAGTTGGAGCATTTTTAAAGTATGCTCCTATTTAAAGTTTCCAAAACTAAGAGGTGCTTTTAAATCTAGTTTTTTAACTTCTGTAATAACTTTTTGTAAATCATCTATCTTTTTACCACTAACACGCACCTCATCACCTTGTATTGATGGTGTTACTTTTAATTTTAAATTCTTAATTGCTTTAACTATTTTTTTGGCTTCATCTTTTTCTATGCTATCAACAATTTTATAAGTTACTTTAATATTGCCACCACTAATGCCATCTTGTTTTAACTCTTCTAATGATTTTGGGCTTAAGCCTCTTTTTATCATTTTTGATATTACAATATCTTTTAGAGCATCTATTTTGCTATCGCTTGAGCTTGAGAGTGTTAAAATTTTATGCTTATCATTAAGCTCAATCTCTACCATTACACCTTTAAAATCAAAGCGTGTAGAAACCTCTTTTTTAACTTGCTCTATAGCATTTTTCATCTCCATAAAATCAAGTTTTGCACTAATATCAAAGTAGTGTTCTTTTGCCTTAGCCATACCACTCCTTTAAAAATTTAAAATTTTTAATTCTACTCTACAATCCTTAACATACTTACATTATCTCCAACACAATCAAGCTCTTTTAGTCCATTAATTGCTTCTATAATATCACTCTCTTGACAAAGATGTGTAGTTAAAAGAAGTCTAACTCTATCTTCAATTTTAGACTCTTTTTGCAATACAGAAGAGATAGAGATATTAAATTTACTTAGAGTTGATGTAACTGCTGCTAAAACACCTGGTTTATCAATTACTTTTAATTTTAAGTAATATTTAGATTCAATTTTATTTGGATTAACAAGTTTTAATCCACTCTCAAGCCCTTTTTTATAGCCAAGCATTGGTCCACGGTTGCCTCTTGCAATTTCTATAATATCTGCAATTACAGCACTAGCAGTTGCATCACCTCCTGCGCCTGGTCCATAAAACATTGTTTGCCCAACTCTATCACCAACTACACTAACTGCATTCATAACACCATCAACTTTAGAGATTGGATTGCTACTCTTTACAAGTGCTGGATGAACTCTAATTTCAACTCCATCTCTACCTTTTTTTGCAATTCCTAGCAACTTAATTTCATAGCCAAACTCTTTAGCAAACTCTACATCACTTTGAGATATATTTTCAATACCCTCAATTAAAATATCTTCAGGCTTTGCATCAATGCCATAGGCGATACTTGCTAAAATTAAGAGTTTATGAGCAGCATCAAAACCACCAACATCAAAAGTAGGGTCAGCTTCGGCATAACCAAGCTCTTGTGCCTCTTTTAAGACATCTTCATAGCTAACACCCTCTTTTATCATTTTTGTTAACATATAGTTACAAGTTCCATTTAGAATACCAACAATACTCTCTATATGGTTTGCACTAAGTCCATTACGCAAAGCGCCTATAATTGGTATTCCACCAGCTACACTTGCTTCATAAAATAGTGGTAAATCTCCTGCAATTTGTTGTAATTCGTAACGGTGGTAAGCAAGAAGCGCTTTATTTGCAGTAACAACTGCTTTACCATTAGCTAAAGCTTTTTTTACTAGTTCATAAGGCTCTTCAACCCCACCCATAAGCTCTACTACAATATCAATTTCTGGGTCATCTATAACATCAAGAGGATTATTAGATATTTTAATATCTACTCCTCTATCTTTATTTATATTTTTAACTACACCACTTTTAGCAACTATCTTTTTACCAGCTCTTGCCTCTATAATATCTGCATTTTCTGCTAAAATTTTTGCAACACTGCTACCTACTGTTCCAACTCCAAGTATTCCTATTTTTATCATTTTTTGGCCTCTTTTTTTGCTTTTAGTTCGCTTAAATACTTTTTGATATTTTTAGCTGCTTGGCGAATGCGTTTTTCATTTTCAATTAATGCAATTCTAACATACTCATCGCCATACTTTCCAAAGCCAATACCAGGGCTAACAGCAACTTGTGCTTTTAGAAGTAGCTCTTTAGAAAACTCTAAACTTCCCATATCTCTTGCAATTTCTGGAATTTTAGCCCAAATAAACATACTTGCATTTGGAGTTCCAAGTTCCCAACCAGCATTTTTAAATGCTTCTATCATAACATCATGACGCTTTTTATACTTTGGAATTACAATTTCATCAACTAAATTTCCATACTCATCAAGTGCTACAGTTGCAGCAACTTGAATTGGTGTAAACATACCATAATCTAGCCAAGATTTCATCTTTTGCAAAGCTCCAACAAGCTTTTTGTTACCTACAATAAATCCTACTCTCCATCCTGCCATATTGTAGCTTTTACTTAAAGTAAAGCTCTCAACTGCTACATCTTTTGCACCCTCTACTTGCAAAATAGATGGAGTTTTATATCCATTAAAAGTGATATCTGCATATGCAATATCGCTTATTATATAAAATCTCTCTCTTTTTGCAATCTCTACTAAGCGCTCATAGAAATCTAGTGTTACTGTGGCAGTTGTTGGGTTGTGTGGAAAATTTACAACCAAATATTTAGGTTTTGGCACAGAGTTTTTAAGTGCATACTCTAAATCTTCTATAAATTTATCTTCATCAACTTCAAAATTTTGCTCATTAAATGTAAGTTTCATCTTTTGCACATTTCCACCAGCAAGAATAAATGCGTAAGAGTGAATAGGGTATGTAGGATCTGGCACAATAGCTGCATCACCAGGGTTTGTAATAGCTTGAACTAAATGCACATATCCCTCTTTTGAACCCATTGTAGCAACTGCTTCACTATCTGGGTCTAAGACAACATTATATTTTCTTAAATACCATTTACAAATTGCAAGACGCAGTTTATAAATACCTTTACTTGCACTATATCCGTGAGTGTGTGGTTTTTTTGCTGACTCTATAAGCTTATTAATTACTGGTTCAAATGCAGGTCCATCAGGGTTTCCCATAGAGAAATCAATCACATCTGCTCCAGCTCGTCGCTCTGCCATTTTAAGCTCATTAACAACAGCAAAAACATACTCTGGCAATCTATCTATTTTATTAAATCTTATCTCATCAAACATTTTATCTCCTAAGCTTACCAAGCTCTTTTATTAGTTACTTCTTTATACTCTTTTTTTGTTAAAACTTTTATTCCATCTTGTGAAATTAAAAGATATTTTTTCTTTCCTGCATCGTGATATTCACTAGTTGCTCCAGTATTTGTGGCTATTTTAAATCGGCTATGCCCAGTTACTATAGCTACATCACCACCATCACTATTATATGTATAAGCACTTGTGGCTACTTTTACAACTCTTTTTTTTGTTTTTAGGTTATAAATTCCTATCCATATTCTTTTAACAGTTGGTGTAATTGTTATGCTTTTAAGCTCTTTTGTGGCAGTATTATTTTGCTCATTAGTTAAATCTTTATCTTGCATTGTTAAGTTTTCATCTGCTTTTATGCTGCTTACATCACTACTGTTTGAGTCATTTTTAGTTTGTGTTGAGTTGTTATATTCTGTTTCAAGATTTTTAGTTACATTAATATCTTTAGCTACACTCTCATCTTTATTTAGAGTATCATTTGTATCTTCGCTTTTTGGGGTATCAACAAGAGGAATTGTTTTGCTAATTTGCTCATTTGTATTATTTGTTTCTTCTGTTTTATTAGAAGCATTTATCTCAATATCAAATTTTCTTTTTTCTTCGCTGCTATTGCTATCTTTTAGCTCTTTATTTGTGTTATTAACTTCAGCCTTATTAGTTGTTGTTGAAGTTATTTTATCTTCTTGTGAATTATTATTTTCAATATCTTTGCTACTGTTGTTATCTGTAGAGTTAATTAAATTTTTTGCTGTATCTAAACTATTTCTAAACAGACCCTTGCTACTATTAGTTTCGCTAGTAAAATTGTTATGGTTTTTTTGACTTAAATAATACCAAACTGCATAAGATACAAGAGCCAAAATAACAAATGTTAAAATATTAGTAATTAATCTTTTGCTACTTCCACCCTCTACTTGAGCATCTACTAAATCTATTGGTCTATAAGCTTTAGTATCTTTATGCTCTTTATAATACTCTTTTGCCTCCTCTTTGATTTCACTTAAATCTACATTAAACTCTCTTTCAATAATTTGTAAAAAACCATTAACTTTACTTCGTTGTAGATTTTCCCAATCTTTATTGATTAATTTCTTTAAAACTTCTATTGCTATATTTGTCTTTTGTGAAATTGTATTGATTGAATAATTTTTAACTAATTCATTTAACTGCATAACTCATCCTATGTAAAAATATTGCTGCTGCTGCACTAACATTTAGAGAGTCAAACTCTCTTCTCATCTCAATTTTATAAATATCATCAAGCTTAGCTTTTGCTTTTTTTGAGATACCTCTATCTTCACTACCTAAAACAAGCACTCTTTTTCCATTAAAAGAGGCATTTTGCAAAGGTTTTCCATCTAAATCGGCACCATAAATTTTAAATCCAACTTGTTTTAGCTCATTTATTAAATCTAAAATATTTGGATGCACAATTGGAACCATATCAAGTGCTGCACCTGAACTTGCTCTAACAACACCTGAATAGTTTATTTGCCTAATGCCTGTTACAAAAACTCCATCAACACCAAGAGCATAAGCACTTCTAATAATTGCTCCAATATTTCCAATATCAGTTAAGCCATCTAAAATTAAGATAAAATCGCCTCTTTTTATCTCTTCTAAAGATGGTTCTCTTGGCTCATTTAGCTCTACTAAAATACCTTGGTGATTACCACCACGGCTTAGCTTTTGCGCCCATTTATTCTCTATTGTCTTAATTTTAGAGCCATACTTTTTTAATAACTCTTTTGGCAATATTGAAAGCTTATTAACATAAATTGTTTCTATTTTATCGCTATGCTCTTTAAGTGCATAAAGAGATGCTTGTTTTCCGTAAATAATCATATGAGATTTTACCCTTTTTTTAATTAGAAATTGGTAATTAGGTTTTAGGTTTTAGGTTTTAGGTGATAGGTTTTAGGTTTTAGGTTTTAGGTGATAGGTTTTAGTGTTTAGTGTTTTAGTTGGTGGTGGTTGAGTTGGGAGTTTGTATTTTTATTTACTTTTTATTGATTATCTCTTAGTTTTTAGTTCTTCATAGCACTCTTTAACACTTTTATTAGTTAATTTTGCTAAAAGTTTGGCTTTTGCTTTTGGTGGGATATCTAACTCTTTAATATCTAATAAATTTAGTGTTGCTTCATTATATTTTT
>JAMONW010000057.1 GCA_027066355.1 Campylobacteraceae bacterium | reverse complement strand
AAACTGTGGTGGTTGTGGGGCATCTTTACTTGATGGTAAAGTAATAGAAGCTAATGATAGTAATTTTAATCATATAATATCAAATGCTACTGTACCAGTTATAGTAGATTTTTGGGCGCCATGGTGTGGTCCTTGTAGAATGATGGCACCAAATTTTGAAGAGGCTAGTAGAAACTTAGCTCCAAAAGTTCAATTTGTTAAGTTAAATACTGAAGAGGCTCAAAGAGTAGCAGCTAGTTATGGTATAAGATCTATTCCTACAATGATTGTATTTAAAAATGGCGCAGAGGTTGATAGAGTATCAGGCGCACTTCCAACACCACAAATAGTATCACTAGCATCTAAATATATTTAGTGTATAATAACTCTAAAAAAAGGGTTATTATGCCAAAGCTATTTATACTCGAAGATGACCCATCTTTAAATGATACTTTAGTAGAGTTTTTTGAAGATAGAGGGTTTGAAGTTGATAGTGAATATGATGGGTTTGAAGCAGAATCTAAATTATATGAAAATAGATATGATCTACTTATTTTAGATGTAAATGTTCCATCGCTTGATGGTTTTTCTTTATTAAAGAGTATTAGAGAGTTTGGCGTAAAGACTCCTGTAATTTTTTTAACTGCAAGAGATGGTTTAGAAGATGTAAAGAGTGGTTTTAGTGCAGGTGCAGAAGATTATATTAAAAAACCATTTGTACTAGATGAGTTATTAATTAGAGTAGAAGCAATTTTAAGTAGATATAATAAAAATGATTCAGTTATACAAATTGCTAAAAATATAACCTTTAATAAACATGTTGGTGAGCTTATAATTGATGGTAAATCTTTTAAACTTAGTAATAAAGAGAGCAGGCTTTTAGAGATATTTATAAACTCTAATGGAGAGATTTTATCACACGAAGCCATATTTAGAGAGCTTTGGGATTATGATGAGACTCCTAGCGATAGTTCGTTAAGAACATATATTAAAAACTTAAGAAAGCTACTAGGAAAAGATAGTATAGAGAGTATTAAAAAGAGAGGATATCGCTATATTATTAAAGAGTGAAAAGAAGACATTAATTAGTTTTATCTCTATTTATATGTTACTTATTACTACATTAGTAGTAGCAGTATCAATAATTTACTACAATAGTAATATCGAGAGAATTAACTTACAATATAAAAGTTTAATGCAAGAGTTTGCATCATTGCAGATAAAGAGGCTAAAGTGGCTACATAACCACTACCCTAAATATAATAAGTATCCAAGAGATGATAGATATAATAGTGCAATTTATGATTTAGAGCATGATTTAATATTCTCTACACTAAAAAGCAATAAGATTAATTTTAATAAAAAGCTATACTTTAGTGATGGCTACGCAATATATGTAGAGATTTTAAGCGATTACTATTTAGGTGCTAAATATCTTTTTATAGAGGTTCCTAAAAATGGTAGCCTTATAGCAAAAGTTTATAAAAACATTGCAATTTATGGAATAAGCGCACTTATAATTTTGTATCTTTTAGGGTACTATTTAGCAAAACTATTTATTAAGCCAATGAAAGATTCAATCGAATTATTAGATTGCTTTATAAAAGATACAACGCATGAGATAAATACACCAATTTCGATAATAAATAGTAATATAGAGATGCTAAAAAAAGATAATCTCTCTCAAAGAGATTTAAAAAAGATTAATAGAATTAAAATAGCATCAAGAACATTAGAAAATATCTATAAAGATTTAAAGTTTTCAATGCTAGAAAATATTGATAAAGCCACAAAAGATAAGTTTAATTTAAAAGATTTAATTATTGAGAGAGTTGAGTATTTTGCTATGCATATGGAGTCTAAAAGAATAACAAAAGAGTTAGATTTAAAAGATTTTATAGTAGAGGGAAATAGAGAGCTTTTTGCAAGAATGGTTGATAATATCTTATCTAATGCAATAAAGTATAATAAAGTAGGAGGTAAAATTAATATTATTTTAAGAGAAAAAGAGTTAATTATAGAAGATAGTGGAGTAGGAATTGATAAAAAGAGTATAGCAGAGATATTTAATAGATATAGTAGATTTAATGACTCTGAAGGTGGTTTTGGAATAGGGCTTAGTATAGTTAAAAAGATTGCAGACTTTTACAAACTAGATATAAAAGTAGAATCAAAAATAAATGAAGGAACGAGGTTTATAATAAGATGGTAAGAAGAGTTTTATTTATAATTTTTTTAACACAATTTTTAAAAGCAGATTTTACAACAGATTGTGTTGCTTGTCATATACAAAAAAGGGTTGATTTAAGAAAGACATTTATGAATGCTTTACTTGTATATGGTGGAGAGAATAACTTTAAGACTGCACTATTTTATTACTGTAAAAATCCACAACCTATGACATCTGTAATGAGTGAGGAGTTTTTAAAAAAACATTTACCACTTACACCAATTCAAATAGATGATATGCAACTAAAAAAAGATATTGATGAGTATTGGAAGCGTTACAAAATTAAAGAAAATTTAAAATAATTTTAAAAAATTCACTTTAATTTCACATTTTAAGTGTTATAATACTTTTACAAATTTAAACAAGGAGATGTTAATGAAAAAAATCGCATTATCACTAATTTTAGCATGTGGTGTTGCAATGGCTGCAGAAGCTAACGCAACAGAAGCAAAAGCTCCAGAAGCAAATGCAACAAAAGCAGAAGCAGCAGCTGGTGCAGCAAATGGTGAAGCTCTTTATAAAAAGTGTGTAAGCTGCCATGGTGCAAAAGCAGAGAAGAAAGCTCTTGGTAAGTCTGAAGTAATTGCTGGTTGGGATGCAGCAAAAGTAGAAGAGGCTCTAAAAGGATATAAAGCTGGTACTAGAAATGTACATGGTATGGGTGGCTTAATGAAAGGTCAAGTTGCTTCTTATAGCGATGAAGATATCAAAGCAGTATCTGAGTATATTAGCAAATTAAAGTAATTTAAAGGTCGCTTTTGCGACCAATTCTTAGGAATAAAAATTAAAACTCTTTTTAAAGATTTCTACAATAGATATCCTTATATTATCTTTGATGACATAATCGAGTATTTCTCTATTTTTGGTGGTTTAGACTCTTCTAATATAGAGTTTTTTAATGGATTAGATTGTGCTATTAAAGATAGTATAAAGCAAGATGAAATATACAATACTTTGCCTTTTTTTATATTTAGTGATCCTTTTAGAAAGTTTTTAATAAAGTTAGCTAAGAGTGATGGTAGGCTATATTCTACTCTTAATAAAGTTGGCATTGGAACATCTTTTGGTAATGAGATAGTAGAAGAGCTAATAAATAGTGATATTATCTATATTGTAAATTCAAGAGAAAACCCATTAAAAAGCTATGCAAAGCAGTTAATTAAAAAAGAGTATAGAAGCTATACAATTGAGCCTAAAATATATTTTAAAAAGCCTTTTTATAGGTTTTGGTTTATGTTTATAGAGCCTTATAGAGATAAGCAAAATGGCATAGATATAAATAGGGTATTAGATAGTTTTAGATTAAATAGTTATAAATTATCATCTTTAGTGTTTGAACAATTGAGTATAG
>JAMONW010000056.1 GCA_027066355.1 Campylobacteraceae bacterium | reverse complement strand
AGCAGTTGGATTTAAACACAATTTATCTCAAGAGTGGAAAGAGTATGCTAAAAATGTAAAAGCAAATGCTGCAAAATTAGCAGAAGTTTTAATTGCTAGAGGTTATGATGTTGTAAGTGGTGGAACTGATAATCACTTAGTATTAGTTAGCTTCTTAAATAAAGACTTTAGTGGTAAAGATGCAGATGCTGCTCTTGGAAATGCAGGAATTACAGTAAATAAAAATACAGTTCCAGGTGAAACTAGAAGTCCATTTGTAACAAGTGGAATAAGAATTGGCTCACCAGCGCTTACAAGCCGTGGTATGGGTGTTAAAGAGTTTGAATGGATTGCAAATAAAATTGCAGATATTTTAGATGATATAAACAACACTGAGCTTCAAGCAAAAATTAAAGAAGAAGTAAAAGAGTTAGCAAGTAACTTTATTATTTATGACAAACCAATCTATTAACTCATTAGAGGAGTTACTTAGTTTAATTATAAGTAACTCTTCAAGCTACTATATAGAACAAAATAAAATAACAACAATACAAGAGTGCAATGGGCATAAAATTCACTCAAGATATAAACTATTTAGTGGGGAGATTACACATACGCTACTAAAACAACACCTTTCAAAAGATATTAATTTAGCTATACCATTAAATAGAGATAGTGCTATAGTATATGATTATAGAGGAAAATATCAAGATGCTTTTGTATCATTAATTAAATATTTTTATAGCCAAGAGGGTATAAATGAACTCTTTATTACCACATATGAAAATAGTAAAATTGTTATATATATTCCACTAAATCACAAAGATAATACTCAATTATCTATTATAGAAAAAAAAATTGAAAAAAAATTATTAGATAGATTATCTAAAGAGTGGAGAGTATTACCAAATAATTTACGCCCAGAAATTGGTAATTTATTTATTTTACCAAGAGAATTAATAAGAGTTGATTAAATATTAATTATTAAAAAAGAGAGTAAATTAATATTGGTTAATATTATAATTTATCTTTTTGTGGTATAATACTTGCAATAACTATATTTTAGGAGAGTATTATGAGTAATCCTGACAACACACTAGATGATTTAATCTTAACAGACCCAGAGCCAGAAAAAGGTAAATCAAAAAGCCTATTGCTACTATTGGCATTAGTAATTGTTTTAATTATTGTTGGAGCTATTTTAGCAAAAATGATATTTGGTGGTTCTGATGATACTGCTGATAAAAGTGTTAAAAATAAAACAGAACTTAGTGCGGATACAATGGACTCTAAAAAAGATTTACTTAATGACACAAAAGATAACAACAACGATTTAGCACCAATTGCAGGTGATCCAGATTTAGCACCTATTACTGATGATAACAAAAATGTTCCATCTAATGTAGATACTATAAATATTGATGAAGCAAAAAAATCTACTAATAGTTTAAAAGATAATAAAAAAGATATCACAGAAGATAACACAGCAAATAGTTTAGGTGTAGCACCAGTAGGAGCTTCTAAATCTAATGCAAAAGATAATATGGATTTAGAAACAGATAATGCAACACTAAATGAGCAAGAAAAACCTAAACGTACAAAAGCTAAAGTTATACATAATAAACCTAAAGCAAAAGTAACTAAACACACATACGGTGGTGTTGGAAATGTATATATTCAAGTTGGTTCATTTACAAAAGGTCCTGAGCAAAGCTTTATTAGAAAAATTAGAAGAGCTGGTTTTAAATATAGAATTAAAACATCTAATGGTTACAGAAGAGTTTATGTTGGACCATTTAGAAACAGAAGTGAAGCAAACAATGTATTAGGTATTGTAAAATCAAAAATTGCACCAAATGCTTTTGTAAAGTAAGATAAATGATTAAATCATATCTATTTGATCAACTTAGTGCAGTGGCACTATATGGAGAGATAAAAAAGGTATATAAAGATGAAATTACTATGCTCTTTGAGAGTGTAGTAACAAGTGAAGATGGCAATTTTAGTTTTATTGCAATTGGAGCTAAAGAGAGATTAGTATATAAAGATAATAAAACTTATTTTAGTAAAAATAGCAGTAACTTAGAAGAGATTAAGCAAGATCCATTTACATTTTTGCAAAATTATTATAATCAAATAGATAAAGATAAATATAAAAAATTATCTCAAAAAGTTGGCTTTAAATTTGTTGATGGGTTTATTGGATATATTGGTTATGATATGGTTAAGGTGTTTGAACCAACCCTAAAAGATATAATGAATTCTTTAAAAGATACTCTAAATACTCCAGATTTAGATTTAATTAGACCCAAAATTATAATAGGATACTCTCATAAAAGTTCTGAATTAACTATAATTAACTTAGATAGTAAATATCAAGATATGGCTAAAGAGATAATTAACTTAATCTCTAAGCCACATACGCCAGAGCCTGTAAAACCTGTTAAGCTTGAAGGCAAAGGGGAATTTGCAATTAGTAAAGAGAGATATATGCAAATTGTAAAAGAGGCAAAAGAGCATATAAGAGCTGGTGATGTATTTCAAATGTTGCCATCAAATAGATATACTCAAAAAGGTCAAATTGATCCACTAAGTTTTTATAGAGTATTGCGTTCAATAAATCCATCTCCTTATATGTATTTGCTTGATTTTGAAGATTTTTCTATTTGTGGTTCTTCTCCTGAAGTTATGGTAAGATTAACTAATGGAGAAATTCTTTTAAGACCAATTGCAGGAACAAGAAAAAGAGGCTCTACTCCTCAAAGAGATTATGAATTAGAAGTAGAGATGTTAAATGATCCAAAAGAGTGTGCAGAGCATTTAATGCTAATTGACCTTGGGCGAAATGATGTTGGGCGTGTTGCAAAAGTAGGAACTGTAAAGGTGCCAAATATGATGAGAGTAGAGAAGTATTCACATGTAATGCATATGGTATCTGATGTAGTTGCTCAAATTGATGAAACTAAGGATATGTTTGATCTATTTAAAGCAACTTTTACAGCAGGAACAATGACAGGTGCGCCAAAAATTAAAGCAATGGAGTTAATTGCAAAATTTGAGCAACTAAAAAGAGGCTTTTACAGTGGTAGTGTAGGTTATTTCTCATTTACTGGAGATATGGATTCTGCAATAGTTATAAGAACAGCACTAATTAATAGCCAAGAGATTGTATTACAAGCAGGTGCTGGAGTTGTGGCAGATTCAAAACCTGAGCTTGAAGAACTTGAGGTTAGAAATAAATTAATGGCACTTGTAGCAACTCTAAAAGATATGCAAAATATAAAAGAAGAAGATAAATTAGTTTTATTAAAAGAGATAGATTAATGGCTAAAAAATTTGCAATATTTGGAGATCCTGTTGAGCATTCTTTGTCGCCTAAAATGCACAATTGCGCATTCATAGAGCTTGGTTTTGATGGAGTTTACTACAAAATTCACCTTAAAAATGGCTCAAAACTAAAAGAGACTTTTTTAAAAGAGGGATTAAGTGGTGCAAATATAACTGTTCCTCATAAAGAAGCGGCATATAAAGCAAGTGATGTTTTAGATGAGTTTGCAAAAAAAGTAGGAGCAGTAAATACTCTAATTTTAAAAGATGGCAAATTATAT
>JAMONW010000055.1 GCA_027066355.1 Campylobacteraceae bacterium | reverse complement strand
GGCTTAGTAAAATAAAGCAAAAACCTTGGGTATTTGAATTGCGCGATTTATGGCCAGAGTCTATAAAAACAGTAGGGGCTATGAAGCAAGGCAGGGTTATTGATACTTTAGAGAAAATTGAACTTGCTTTGTATAAAAGTGCAAATAGAGTAGTTGCTGTTACAGATGCTTTTAAAGAGAATTTAATCTCTAGGGGTATAGATGAGAGTAAGATAGATGTTGTTACAAATGGTTCAAATGTAGAGCTTTTTTATCCAAGAGCTAAAGATGCAGAGCTTTTAGATGAGTTAAACTTAAAAGATAAATTTATAATTGGATATATTGGCACTCATGGAATGGCACACTCTTTAGATTATATTGTAAAATCTATCTCTAAAATTAAAGATAAAAATATTCACTTTTTATTTGTAGGAGATGGTGCTAAAAAGGCAAAAGTTGTGCAACTTGCCAAAGAGCTAAATCTAAAAAATGTAACATTTTTAGAGCCAATTAGCAAAGATGAAGTGCCAAGATATTTAAGTATTTGTGATATATCTTTAGCACCTCTTAAAAGAAGTGATACATTTAAAACAGTAATTCCATCAAAAATATTTGAAGCCTCTGCTATGCAAAAACCAACTCTTCTTGGGGTAGAGGGACAAGCCCAAAAAATTATAGAAAAATATAACGCAGGAGTTTGCTTTAAACCAGAAGATGAAGATGATTTTTTAGAAAAATTAGAGCAAATAAGAGATGAAAAAACTTACAAAAAACTACAAGATGGATGCCAAAAATTAGCAATTGATTTTGATAGAAAAACTTTAGCAAATAAGATGTTAAATATTATAAAAGAGTTAGTAAAACCCTCAAAATAGAGGGTTAATTAGTTGTTAATGTCTTAATTGATACAAATGGAGCGGCTACTTTTGTTATTACATTTAGTGGAGCTAGGGCGTTGTCTGTTGATATATTTATAGATTTTGCTCTATTTGGTTGAACATATACAATATCATTTGGTTTTAGCGCTAAAGAGCTAAGGCTCATTGCATTAAAGTTTGCTAAGTTAATGTGTCTAAGTTGCATTCTGCCATATCCATTATCGCTTAGAATTATAATATCGCTCCTATTTGCATAGTCTGTTAAATCCCCTGCTAGTGCTAGAGCTTCTATTACGGTGGTTCTCTCTTTATCCAAAGGAATAGCACCTGGTTTTTTAACTTCGCCTAAAACATAAACTCTTTTGTTTAATACCTCTAAATTTAAGTTAGGATTTTTTAAATATCTTGCATATCTTCTCTCTAAAAGCTTTGTGGCTTGTGCTTGAGTTAAACCAGCTATTTTTACCCTTCCAACAAGAGGTAAAGATACACTACCAGAGCTATCTACTAAAATACCTCTTTTATTAAGCTCTGGTGGAATTAAATTTGCAGGTTTATATATTGTAATTGCTACTCTATCATGTTTTAAAATTCTATAATCACCTTGTGCTTGAAAGTATGATATAGATTTTGGTGCTTGTTTAATTGTATTAGCTTTGTGTGTTCTTTGAAATAGCCTGATATTTCTATTGGTGCATCCATCAAAAAGCAGTGCTAAAATTAATAAAAATAGTATTTTTTTCATTTTGTTTCCTGATAATGGGTATTAATTAAATTTTAACATATTATACACTTTTTTTATTTATTTAAAGAATTAAATAGTAATTTAAGATTTCAAAGAGAGTAAAAGAGGTATTAAACACCTCTTTTATTTAACACTACAGCTACTGTTTTAAATAGAGTTTTAATATCTAAAAAGATACTCCAGTTATTTATATAGTATAAATCATACATAAGTTTTTGTTTTGCATCATGCTCATTTACACCATATGGGTAATTAACTTGCGCCCAACCTGTGATGCCTGGTTTTAGCAGGTATCTTTTTGAGTATCCAGGGATATCTTTTTCATATTTTTGAACCAAAATATCCCATTCGGCTCTGGGTCCAATTAAGTGCATATCGCCTTTTATAACATTCCAAAGTTGAGGCAACTCATCAATTCTTGTTTTTCTCATAAATCTACCCCAAGGGAAGATTCTGTTATCGTTACTTTGAGTATATGGGTTATGGTAGCTATTTTCATGCATTGTTCTTAGTTTATAACAAGTAAATTTTTTACCATTTATACCAACTCTTGTTTGTTTATAGATAATTGAACCTGGTGATTCTTTTTTTATTCTATAGATACTATATAAAATTATAGGGAGTGCTAAAATAGAGATTGTAATTGCACCAATATAATCTATTACTCTTTTTTGAATATATTGTGTGTAGCTACAAGGTTTAATATTTTCTAACTCTCTGTTTTGAATATATAGTTTATCCATATGTTTAGTAATAAATTCATCAATATATATAGTTTTTACATTCAATTCTTCTAAATATAGTAAAAAATCTTGAAGTTGGCTATTTGGTTCTAAATCTACATTTAATACAATTACTTTAGGCACCTCACAGCATAAAAGTTGGTTTAAATCAAAAATAGTATCACTAGATTTTTTGCAACTATAAGGTATATACTCAATAGTTCCAAATTTATCTAATAATATATTCTCATCATATGCATCAAATTTATATTTATCCCCAATAATTGTTAGCATTTTGTATTCCTATTGATATATTATTAGTAGCATTTTAGCAATTTGAAATATATTTAGTTAAAAATATATACAAAATGAAATATTTTTACCAAAAAATCGGCACTTTTAACTAAAAAAATAGATATTTGTAATATTTTATTTTTAGAAGATATAATAATTTTAAAATAAAAGTAGCTATAGAATTTAATAGATAATATTAGTTCAAAAGTGAGTTAAAATGATAAGCCAAGAGTTTAAAGATAGAATAAAAAACTTTAATAAACCCCTTTTTTATAACAGCACAGGAAACAAAGAGGCGTATAAGCTTTTTGTGCGACATTTAAGTTTTGCGCCAAATATGGGTTTGGCAAGAAAAGAGGGAAATTTTATAGTTCCAAAAAAAACTCTATATTTAGTAGATTTTGAGAGTGAAGAGATAATTGAAATTAAAGATAAAATTGAACTTGTAGAGCTGAAATATTTATAACTTTAGCTTCATTAAAGCATTATGCATATCAAAATATCCTATTAAAATCTCAAAAAAGAGTCGTAAAAACAGCTCTCCAAACAAAAACATAGTTAAACAGATTGCAAAAAAGATAATTTTATATTTTAAACTAAGTGTATTAAATGTAAAACTCTTTGTATCTTTTAGAATTTTTGGCATATATCTTTTTGCAAAAAAAATAGCAACTATAGGCATAATAGTTGCAAAAAAGTAGTAAAGCCAAATTAAAACAGATGGTGCAATAAATTTATTAAATGTTAAATACTCTATAATGTAGCCTTTTTCTAATTATTATATAGTTTTAGGAGTTAAATATGCAAGATAATTATCTATTTTTAGTGGATAATTTGAGTTTATAGAAAAATCTTTGGGGTGAGGGCGACACAACTTTAAGGCTCTAAGCCCCTTAATATAAGTATTTGAGATATTTATAAAATCAAAATGACTACTTAAATGACTACTGTTTATCTTTTTGAAGATATTTATATGCTTAA
>JAMONW010000054.1 GCA_027066355.1 Campylobacteraceae bacterium | reverse complement strand
AATGGTTTTGAATAAGTTCGCAAGAGAGGGTAAAATCTCTAATTAATTCTGCTTTTTGGGTTAATTTAAACTCTATGCCACTACTCTTGTAGCCATCTTCAATTGCTTTTGCTGCTGCAATTAAGTGAGAGTGGTTGCAAATTCCACAAACTCTAGGTGTAATTACTAGGCTATCAAGTGGAGCTTTGCCAATTAAAATATCTTCAATACCTCTATAAAATCCAAAAGAGATTTGAACATCTTCTACCACGCCATTGTTTAATTTAAAATCTAGCTCTGCTTCGCCCTCTATTTTTTCTACAATCTCTTTAATCTTCATAATTTATTAACCTACTCTCAAGCCTTTGAAATTTAAAACCTTTAGCAATTCCTGTTACTGTTAAATAAGCTCGTTTGCTAATACCAAGTGGCACTTTTTTTGGAATACCCATATTTGTTGGGGTGCTAAATAGATTTGTTTTTGGAAACTCAGGTTCAGTGCAACCAAAGCATGGTGTTCCTATATTTGTTTTAGAACTAACATCATTCCATAAAATTTTGTTACAACTACCATGTGTAAAAGGAGCCTGGCACCCAAGCTCATAAAACATACATCCCTCTTTGTATCCAAAACCTTTTGTATCAACTTTCCACTCAAAATATTCACTTCTACTGCATCCTTGATGAATTGTAGATGAGTATAACTCAAGAGGGCGATTTAATTCATCAAGAGCTATATCTTTTTTATTTTCTATCATTTGCAAAACAAAAGAGAGCCATTTTGGATGAATTGGGCATCCTGGAAGTGAAATTAATCTATCTTTATATATATTAAAATTATCTAAATAGTTTTGAGCATCAAAACAAAAGCCACTAATATTATCTTTATCATACTCTTTAAAAACTCCTCCAAAAGTAGCACAAGTTCCTGCTGTAATTATATGTTTTGCACTACTTGCATATGATAAAGCAACTTCATAAACCTCTTTATTAAACTTTTTTAATCCCTCTTTTCTAAAAGCTCCTTCTAAAATTAAAATATCGCACTTAATGCTTTTATTAAAAATATCTTTTAAAGAGTATTTGCTCTCTAAAAAGGGGTGATAAAGCATTTCAAAATTGCTTAAAATAAAAAAGAGTTCTGGATGGTTTAAAAATGAGTGGCTATTGCCATTGCAAGTTATTGATTGCAACCAAATAATTTTTGGCTTTTTTTTATTTTTTGAGGGCATTGTAAATGTTTCTTGAAATATCTTCTACATAAAAGTTTAGCTCATTTGGTAACACTTTTTCGCCTTGCAAAAAGACCATTCCACCAAGATAACCCATAAAAAGCCCAAATGCACTAAAGAAATCTTGATCTCTAAGCTCTCCACTCTCTACACCATTATCAAAAAATATCATAATTTCAGTTATAAAGCTAGTTACACAAATCATACCTTCACAATTTTCACTAAAAACCTCTCTATTTGATAGATATACTCTTAAAAAATACTCTATCATCTCGGGCTTCTCTTGGGCAGTATTAAAATATACCTCTACAATCTTTTTTATCTTCTCTTTAGTTGAGATATTTTGCATATTAATCTCTTTAATTTTAGAGCCTAAGTAGTCTGAAGTATATTTAATTGCCTCTTGAGCTAAAATATCTTTTGATTTAAAGTAGTTGTAGAGATTTCCTACACTCATATTTAGCTTTTTTGCAATATCTGGAATTGTAGTTTTATGAAAGCCTTGTTTAGAAAATAGCTCTAGTGAAGTTTTTATAATAGATTCTCTTTTTTGCTCTTTTTTACTACTCAAAGTGCAAACCTTTTGTTTTTGTATATATTAGCAAAAAAAGGCTTCAAAATCTCTTTAAGTTTTATTTAAAATATTGACTCTTCTTATATAACAAATAGCATCTATCTCAATCTATTAATTTGCAATATATTAGACATATTTTAAAATATATTTATTTTTATAAATTTAAAATAGCCATAAAATGAAACATAAAAATATTAAATTATTGGCAAAAAGTAGAAAAATGTAACACTAAAAGTATGATAAAATGGATAAAAAACATATAAAATACATAATATAAACATAATAAAAGGATAATATTGTAATAATTTAGCAAATAAATTTATAAGGAATGAAATTATGCGTATTAAAGGGATTAAAAAGAGTGTAACACTGCTCTTATTTTCAGTTAGCATACTTAGTGCATCTACGATAAATATTACAACTAAGTATGGCAAAACAGGTGGAATTGTTGGTCCATTAAATAAAACTACTGATAAAGTTAATGGTAGAGATATTTGTCCAAATGATAATACTAATGCAAATGCAACACCAGGTTGTGATATGAGTGATGACCCAGGTTATAGTAATAATGGAACAGTTGATGACCCAAGTGATGATACATATAGTGGAGATTTAATTGTTAGAACAAATGATAACTTTCAAGCTATAGCAGCTTGGAATTGGCATGGAACTCCAGGAGGAGATGAAGAGAAAGTTACAATAACAGGAACTCTGCCTCTAAAAGATGGCAAAGCATACTATGAGTGGGCTACTCTTCCTGGAGGGTGTGATTTAGCTACATCAAGTATATCTGATGATAGACAAACAATTACTTGTGTAAGAAAAGATTTTGATAAAAATGATGTTGGAACTTACGCAGAAGATTTAACTTTTAATGTTAGAGTTTTAGGAGGAACTCCAAATGGTGCAAAACCAGGAGATATAAAATTTAAAGTAGAAGCTTTAAATGCAGACCCAAAAGAGGATACTACCGATGGAAACTCTTTAATAGTAACTGCCTCTCCAAGATGGAATTTGCAAAAATCTCGTTATGCTACTTGGACTGCTCAAGAGTATGATGTAGATGGTGATGGAGTAAAAGAGAAGGGTTGGATTGTTGATTATAAATTCTATATTGAATCAGATGAAGTAAGTGGAGAAACAGATAGTGTAAACCCAATAGTTGGAAATGAATCTATGGGTAAAGATGCTACTTTTACCTTTAAAGATGATTTTACAGGCTTAACACCAAATACAAAGTTAGTAGAGTGTAGAATGACTGGTAGATGGGATAGAAAAGATGGATATGTTGGTTCAACTGATCCTATAACATATTATGGGGATGGTTCTGTTTATGGGACAAAATATCCAGAAAGACATATTTTAGCAACAAAAGATGAGCAAGTAATAAGTTGTTCGCAAAATGGAAGTGATGTAAGTGTTGAGGTTAAGCATGTAGATGCTACACTAGATCACTACCCTACAAAAGATTATGCAGGTAGAGATTTGCCAAAAAATAGAGCTATTGCATCAATTGGAAGTATTACTGTATTTGTGCCATTAGAAGATGTTAAAAATGGTGAAGATAATACAACAGATACTGATGATGATGGAAGTTATAGAATAAAGAATTGCTTAAATAGTTTTGATCCTACAACTCCTAGTGGAAATAGTAACTTTGGAAGAGATACAGAGAGTTTAAAGGATAACTGCTATAGTCTTACACTATACTATGCAAGAGGAGATTACTCTAAAAGATTTAGAGGTGGTGGTTCTACAAACTATAATGGAAAAGATAAACTTGATTATGTATATGGATATGTAGGTAGTGGTGATAGAAGT
>JAMONW010000053.1 GCA_027066355.1 Campylobacteraceae bacterium | reverse complement strand
TAATTATAATAAAGATTTAATAAATACTCTATTAAACCAACTTACCATAATAGATTTAGATTGTGCTGAGATTTTTAAAGATGTTAAAAAAATTGAATTTTTTGTATCTAAATTCCACACTTTACCGCCACAAATTAACACAAACTCAGATATAAAATATAAGGAGTTAGCAAAAGGAAACTTTAAAATAGATGCTAAAGATAACGAAATTTTAAGTATATTTAATAGAATTAAAGAGGATATTAAAAAGAACAATGAAAGAGATTAAGGATATTATAAAAACGCTACCTAAAGAGCCTGGAGTCTATCAGTACTTTAATAGTGATGGGAGATTATTATATGTAGGTAAAGCAAAAAATTTATCTAATAGGGTAAAGAGCTATTTCTTTTTAACCCCAAATATACGCCCAAAGTATAGTGTGCAAACTAGAATAGGAAAAATGCTATCAGAAGCAAAATATATTGATTATATTGTTGTAGATAGTGAAGAAGATGCTTTGATTTTAGAAAACTCTCTAATAAAGCAGTTAAAACCAAAATATAATATATTACTTAGAGATGATAAGACATATCCATATATCTATATAGATGAGATGCAAGATTTCCCAAGGTTTGAGATTACAAGAAAGGTTGTTAAATCGCCTAAAGTTAAGTATTATGGACCTTTTCCATCTGGAGCTAAAGCTTTGCTTGATGCAATTTATGACTTTTTTCCATTAGTTCAAAAGAAAAGTTGTATTAAGGGTAAAAAGGCTTGCCTTTTTTATGAGATAAATAAATGTTTAGCACCTTGTGAAGGAAAAATTAGTAAAAAAGAGTATGCAAAGATTGTAAAAGAGGCAAAATATGCAATAAATAATAGAAAAGTTTTAATAGATAAGATGACACAAAGAATGCTAAACTTAGCAGCAAGTGAGCGGTTTGAAGAGGCTGCAAAGCTAAGAGATTCAATAGAGGCTATTAAGTCACTTCAGATAAAATCCTCAATAGATATTGCAAGTAAAGCTAATTATGATATTTTTGCAATATCAAGCTATAAAGATAGAGGTGTAGTAGTTAAAATATTTATGAGAGAAGGTAAGATAATATCATCAACTCATACTATTTTTAGAAATTTAGATAAATTTGATAGAGATGAGGCATATAAACAAGCAATAATAGACCACTATAAAAATATTATAAATATAGATTTAAATAGAGTATTAGTAGCACACGATTTTTTAGATAGAAGTAGTGTATCAGAGCTAATTAGTAAATTGGCAAATAAAAAGGTGTCTATAGAGTATCCAAAAGTTGGTAATAGAGCAAAGCTTACAGATTTAGCTATTAAAAATGCAATAGGTATATTAAAACAAGAAGAGAATAGACAAGATATTAAAATTGAAGAGCAGTTAAAAGAGTTGTTGTCATTACAAGTTGCTCCATATAGAATAGAGTGTTTTGATAATTCTCATATGATGGGGCAAGCTACTGTTGGTGCTATGATTGTTTGGGATAGTGATGGATTTGATAAAGATTCATACAGACGCTATGAGTTAAAAGCAAAAGATGAGTATTCTCAAATGAGAGAGTTGCTTACAAGAAGAGTAGATAGTTTTAAAAAGAGTTCTCCACCAGATTTATGGGTAATTGATGGTGGAGCAACTCTACTTAATTTAGCACTTGAGATTTTAAAAGAGAGAAGAGTTAATTTAGATGTAGTAGCAATTGCAAAAGAGAAGCTTGATAGTAAAGCTCATAGGGCAAAAGGTGCTGCAAAAGATATAATTTATACACAATTTGGTGAAGTTATAGAGCTAAAAACAACAGATAAAAGACTTCATTTTTTGCAAAAGTTAAGAGATGAAGCACATAGATTTGCTATAAGATATCATAAGTTAAAAAAGCAAAAAGAGGATATGAATTTAGCTATTTATGAGCATAAAGGGGTTGGCAAACAGGTTGTAAAGAAGCTTCTTAACTACTTCGGTACTTTCGAAGCTATTGAGAGTGCGACATATGAAGAGATAGCAAAAATTACTAATAAAAGGGTTGCAAACTCATTAAAAGGTGTAAAAAAAATTTAAATTTGAAATATTAAACCATTTTTTAATGAGTATTATAATATTATACATATAAGAATAACCCTATTATAAAAGGACTATTAAGATGTATTTTATTACCAATAATGAAGATTATGTTGTAGCTGCAAGTAAAAGTTTATTAGATAAGATTGGTTATAGTGATGTTTGCTCCATCTCTTTAGCTTTAAAAAATAAAGAGATTATAATTTTAGAAGATGATGAGTTAAAAATAAGAAATTTAGATAGCAATTTTAAGTATAGTTTAGTTGAGCTTCATTCTGCTTTTGGAAAGTTAAATTTATATAATTTAAGTTTAGCAAATGACTCAGATGATAGTATTGAGTATCTAAAGAAGATTAAAGAGGGGTTAGTGCAAACTCAAGATAATGAGTTTGATATACCAGAGATTAAAAAAGATATTACAAAAGAAGATGCTACCCAAATAGAGAAATTAGAGCAGTTAATTTTAGATACAAAAGATGAAGATATTGCTACTGTAGTTAAGGAAGAGCCAAAAGAAGCTATAAAAGAAGAAGATGAGACTTTAGATGTAGTTAGAATTTTTGGTAACAAAGATACTCAAGAGAGTGAAAGTGAAGAGAAAGTAGAGTTAAAAGATTATATTCAAGATGATAATAACTTAGAAAAAGTTGTTGAAGAGAGTAGCACACAAGATAATAAAAATAGTAGCAGTAATGATGCATTATTAGATTTAATTAATAAAGAGGTAGCAAAAGAGAGTGAAGAGGAGTTAATTAACAATAAAGTTGTTGAGATTAAAGAGCCTGAAGAGGAGAAGGAAGAGACTTCAAAAGAGACAAAAAAAGGTTTAAGTAAGATTACATCTAAACTATTTCCTTGGGGTTCTAAAGAGAGTAGTAGTGATATAGAGTTAGAAGATGAGAGTAGTATTAAAACAACAGAAGAGTTAATTAGTAAAGTTGAGCCAAAAGAAGCACCTGTTATTGATAAAGATAAAGAGATTATAGTTGAAGAGGTTGAAGAGCCAAAAGATAATATAATAGAGATAGAAGAGGAAGAGACATTTGAAGAGGAGCCAGTTGAAAAAGAGGTTCAAGAGGCTAAAGATAGCAGTATTAAAAAAGATATTGATAGTTCTTTAGAGACTACTACTCTATATAAATTAATAGAGATACAGGTAAATAGTATTGATATTAATGAGAATGCAAATAAGTTAAGTATAGATACTGATAATTATAAATTGCTTTTAGATAACTATTTAGATGAAATAGATAATTACAAAGATGATCTTTTAAATGATAATAAATCTACTATCGATATGTTAATTGATGCAAGTAATTTGCTATCTTTAGATATTATTACAAAAAGATTACAGCAACAGCCAAATGAGACAGCTTTAAAAGAGCTATTTGTTATAACAAAACTTATTAGACAAAAGTTAAATAGTAATGAGTTAGAGTTACAAGAAAATAGAGTAAAAGAGGTAACAGGTAGTGACTTTGAAGATGTAGAGGTAAGTGAGACTACTCCACCATCTATTCCACAAGATATGATAGATATTACATCTTCAGA
>JAMONW010000052.1 GCA_027066355.1 Campylobacteraceae bacterium | reverse complement strand
GGCATCAATGCTAATTGCTTCAACTTCTGGCAAAATATAGCTGGGCTTGTGTTTTTTTATGACATTTAACAATGCATCTTTATCTAACATATCTACAACTTCAACTTTGTTGGCAACAAGATGTGCGGGAGCATTTGCATATTTATCAACTGCTATTACTTCAATTCCCAGTCGCTGAGCCTCAATAGCTACCTCTTTTCCAAGCTCACCAGAGCCAAGCAACATAATTGAGTTTGAATTATCTTTAAGTGGAGTAGTAAATTTCATAATTTTTCCTAAAACATTAAGTTAAAGTGATTTTATCAAAAAAAGGTAAAAGTTGAATTAAAAATAGTGGGGCAAAAGCCCCAAGGTGAGATTAGAGTCTTGCTTCGTATCTTCTAAGCATATATAGCTTTTTAAGAATTTTCTTACGAGTTGCAATTTTCTCTTTTTTGCGTCTTTCAGCGGGTTTTTCATAATGCTGTCTTGCTCTTGCTTCTGTTACGATAAGGTTTCTATCGCATTGTCTTTTGAACTTTCTATAAGCATCATCAAAATTGTCTCTTGGACCTACAACGATTCCTGGCATACAACTCACCCCCTTTCTTCTCTGATTTATCAAAAGATATTGAGAAATTGGTTGAAATTATACAGATTTTATATTAAAATAGAGCAATTAATTTCCTCAAGGATTAAAAATGCAAAAAGTTTTTCAAAATTGTTATGAAATGGATAAGAAGTGCTACAGTAAATATGCTTTAAGTGAAGATATTTTAATGGAACATGCAGCAAGTGCAATGGAGCAATTTATTAGAGATAATTTTGATAAAGAAAAAACTGTTTTGATTATTGTAGGAGCTGGTAATAATGGGGCTGATGGTATTGCTTTGGCAAGACTTTTGCATAGTGATTATAAAATATTTTTATATCTACCTTTTGGGGTAAAAAGTAATATGGCAAAGCTTCAATTACAAAGGGTAAAATTAATTAAGGTTGAAGTAGTAGATGAGCTAAAAGAGGCTGATATTATTGTAGATGCACTTTTTGGGGCAGGACTTAATAGGAAGTTAAATCAAAAGAGCATAGATATAATTGAAACATTAAATAGCTTCAGTGGCTATAAAATTGCTTGTGATATACCTAGTGGAATAGATTTTAGGGGTGTGCCAAGCCCTACTGCATTTAAAGCGAATATCACAATAACTATGGGAGCGCTTAAAGAAGCACTATTTTTAGATAGTGCGAAAGATTATGTTGGCAAAATAGAGGTAGCTAACTTGGGAGTTTCAAGAGAACTTTATGAAGATGATAGTTCTACTTTTTTACTTGATAGAAGTGATTTTAATCCACCATCAAGAGAGTTGCAAAATAGCCATAAAGGTAGCTTTGGACATGTAGCAGTTTTTGTAGGAGAAAAAGAGGGGGCTGGAGTAATTAGTGCAATGGCTGCTAGTAGGTTTGGTGCAGGACTTACAACTATAGTTTATCATGAAAAATTGCAAGTTCCGCCATATTTAATGAGTTCTAGTAGTGTTCCAAAAGGAGCAAGTGCAATAGCTATTGGAATGGGACTTGGAGAATTTTTTGAAGATGAAATGTTAAAAACTGAGGTAATTAATTCAAAATTGCCAATTGTTATTGATGCTGATGCCCTTTATAAAAAAGAGCTTTTAGAGATTATTAAACAAGATAGAGAGGTTGTAATAACACCTCATCCAAAAGAGTTTAGTGCTGTTTTAAAAATCTTAGAAAATAGAGATATAAGTGTAGATGAAATTCAGAAAAATAGATTTGAATTAGCAAAAGAGTTTAGCAATATTTACATAAATTGCACACTTTTACTAAAAGGGGCAAACCCTATAATTGCGAAAAAAGGTAAAATTTATATAAATACTCTTGGTTCAAATGCTTTGGCAAAAGGTGGTAGTGGAGATATATTAAGTGGCTTAATTGCTTCACTATTAGCGCAAAGATATAGTGCGATAGATGCTTCAATTAATGGTTCTTTAGCTTTGGCTTTAGCTTCAAAAAAATTTAAAAAGGCAAAATATAGTATGCTTCCAACTGATATAATAGAATTAATTGGCAAAATTTAGAAGAGGAACTTAACTAGCTTTAAATCTTTTGCTCCATAAATCTTCTGCCCCTTCGTAATCAAGAATACCTTTTAAAAAATTTGCTTCTAAAATTGGTAGTTTTGGCTCTAATTGTGGGCAGTAGTCAAATAGTTCAAACTCTGATAACTCTATTTTATTATTTATAAATTTATATGGTTGAGAGATAACTAAATGCTCATTTGTTTTATAATTTTGCACCATTATTATTAAAGATGATATTCTAACACCATTTATTTCTGCTATCTCTGCTGGAAATACAACACATGCAGACTTAAGATTTTTGCTGTTTCTTTCATACTCTGATACAACTTTTGGTATAGATAACTCTAAAATAATATCTTTTGAGTTTATCTTAACTTCGCTATTATTCTGTTTATAGCCTACTAAAAATGGTGTTAATATTTTTGTTCTATTAAATATTTCTAATGCTTGTGATAGTGTATAACCTGCTTTTTTAACTATTTTTTCCATTAATAAACTCCAAAATATATATAAAAGTAATTTTACACTATTTATGTTGAATATATGTTTAATAAAACAACTTTTATGTATTTTTTATGTATTTTAATAGATTATAATTTTTATAATTTTAAGTTATATATTTATCTTTGTTCAATTTTTTTTATTTTTTATTACTATATTTAGTTAAAAACTATATAATTATATTATGAAAATTTTACTTTTTTTTACTTTTTTAACTATATTATTTAGTAATTTTGCTCTATCTGAAGATTGCTATAGAGGTGAGCTTAGTAGCCAGTTTTGCGATAGAGATGGTGATATGATGGCAGATTCACCAACAAATCCAAAAAAATTAACAGACCCTTACACATTAGTTTTTGGTATGGTGCCTAGCCAATCTTTTGTTTTCAAGAAGGGTTCTAAAGAGGCTTTAAGAAAGCATATTGAAAAAGTTACTGGTAAAAGAGTTGAGATTTTTCCATATAAAACAAATTCTGCAGAGCTTGAGGCTATGCGTTCTGGACTTTTGCATATTGCTGGTTTAAACACTGGCTCTGTGCCAACTGCTGTTAATTGTGCAGGTTTTCACCTTTTTGCAATGACATCAAATCCAAAACAGTATGGCTACACAATGCAATTAATTACATATCCAGGAAGTGGAGTAAAGAGTATTAAGGATATAAAGGGAAAAACTGTTTTATTTACAAGTAGCTCCTCTAACTCTGGACACAAAGCTCCAGTTGCTATATTTAAAGAAAAATTTAATTTAATTGAAGGTAAAGATTATAGATCAAGATATTCAGGAAGTCATAAAAAATCTATATTAAAAGTTGCAAATCATGAGTATAAGGTAGCGGCTGTAGCTAGTGGATTTACTAGAATATTAAAGCAAGATGGAGTTATTCCTAATAATGCAGTAAAAATAGTATATGAATCAGAAAGATTTCCAACAACAGGGTATGGATATAGCCATAAATTAAAGCCATCACTTGCTAAAAAAATAGAAGAGGCATTTTTTACTTTTAGGTGGGTAGAGAATAATAAAACAATGCCATTTAATAAATT
>JAMONW010000051.1 GCA_027066355.1 Campylobacteraceae bacterium | reverse complement strand
GGTGCAAAGCTAGTAATTATGGCACCACTAGTAAAGGGCAAAAAGGGAACATTTGCTGATATGATAGAGAGCCTTCGCCACAAAGGTTATGTTAGAGCTATGATAGATGGCGTAATGGTGCGTCTTGATGATGAGATTGAGCTTAGCAAAACTAAAAAGCATACAATTAAAGCAGTAATTGATAGAGTTGTAGTTAAAGAAGAGAGCAAAGAGAGAATTGGGCAAGATGTAGAAAAAGCTCTAAATTTAGCTTATGGTGAGGTTGAGATAGAGGTAATTAATTTTGAAGATGTAGGACTAAATAGAAAAGATTTTCACTACTCAGAGCATTTAGCTTGTTTTGCTTGTAAAGAGAGTTTTGAGCCACTAGAGCCTGTGAGTTTTAGTTTTAACTCTCCAAAAGGGGCTTGTCCTGCTTGTGATGGGCTTGGAATTAGATATAAATTAGATTTAAAAAAGGTAATAGATTCAGATTTGCCAATTAGCGAGGGTGCAGTAAAGATACTTTATGGCTTTAATAAAAGCTACTATTTTAAGTTTTTAATTGCATTTTGTGAGCAAAATGATATAGATACAAAAGTGCCATACTCAAAGCTTCCAGAGCATCAAAAAAAGGCAATTTTGTATGGTTTGCCAACAGAAGTTACCTTTACTTGGAAACGCCATAAATTAAAGCGCCCATATCCGGGAGTTGTGAAAATTGCTTATGATATGAGCAAAGATAGCAAAGATTTTGATGAATATATGACTGAAACTGTTTGTGATGAGTGTAATGGGCATCGCCTTCGTCCTCGCTCTTTGGCAGTTAAAATAGAAGATAAAAATATAGCTGATATTATAGATATGCCAATAGAAGACTCTTATGCATACTTTGCAAATAGTGATAACTTTAGCCATTTAAGCCAACAACAAAAGTTAATTGCCCACTCAATTTTAAAAGAGATAAAAGAGAGGCTCTTTTTTCTTTATGATGTGGGCTTGGGGTATATTACGCTTAGCCGTGATGCTAGAACAATTAGTGGTGGAGAGGCGCAAAGAATTAGAATTGCTTCACAAATTGGAAGTGGGCTAACTGGAGTTATGTATGTGTTAGATGAGCCAAGTATTGGATTGCATGAACGCGATACAATGAAGCTAATTAGAACTTTGCAAAATCTGCGCGATAAAGGAAATAGCGTAATTGTAGTAGAGCATGATAAAGAGACAATTATGAGTGCAGACCACATAATAGATATTGGTCCTGGGGCTGGAAAGTATGGAGGAGATGTTGTATTTAGTGGTAGTGTCGAAAAACTAAAAAAGGCAAAAACCATTACAGCAGATTACCTATTTGGTAAAAAAGATGTTAAATACCCTCAAATTCCAATTAATGATAAGTGGCTAGAGATTAAAAATGTAACTCTAAATAATATAAAAAATTTAGATGCCAAATTGCCTTTAGGAAACTTTGTATGTGTTACAGGAGTTAGTGGAAGTGGTAAAAGCTCTTTAATACTACAAACCCTTTTACCAACAGCAAAAGAGATTCTTAATCGTGCTAGAAAAGTAAATAAAGTTGAAGGTGTTGAGATTAATGGCTTAGAGCATTTAGATAAAGTTATTTATCTTGACCAAAGCCCAATAGGTAGAACCCCACGCTCTAACCCAGCAACATATACAGGTGTAATGGATGAGATTAGAAAACTCTTTGCACAAACTAAAGAGGCTGAACTTAGAGGCTATAAAATTGGGCGCTTTAGCTTTAATGTAAAAGGTGGTAGATGCGAAAAGTGCCAAGGTGAGGGGCAAATAAAAATAGAGATGCATTTTTTGCCAGATGTTTTAGTAGAGTGTGATGCTTGTGGTGGAACGCGCTATAATGAGCAAACGCTAGAGGTTGAATATAAAGGTAAAAATATATCAGAAGTTTTAAATATGAGTGTGCTTGAAGCTTTGGAGTTTTTTAAAGCCATTCCAGCAATTGCAGTAAAATTAAAAACCCTAAAAGATGTAGGATTAGACTACATTACTCTTGGGCAAAATGCTACAACGCTAAGTGGTGGAGAAGCCCAAAGAATAAAACTAGCAAAAGAGCTTAGCCGTAAAGATACAGGTAAAACTCTATATATTTTAGATGAACCAACCACAGGACTTCATTTTGCAGATGTAGATAGATTAACAGGCGTTTTAAAGCATCTTGTAGAGCTTGGAAACTCTGTTGTAGTAATTGAACACAACCTAGATATGATTAAAAATGCCGACTATATCTTAGATATGGGACCAGAAGGTGGAAATAAAGGCGGTAAAATCATAGCAACAGGCACCCCACAAGAGTTAGCTAAAACTTATAAAAAGAGTGGCTCTTATACTGGAGAGTATTTGGCTAAGGAGCTTGGGATAATTAAGTAGTAATTAAAAATCAAAAGGTAAAAATTAAAAATTAAAAATTTTGCTATCTATTTTTGTATATTGCTTAAATTTTTGTTTTGTGATTTGGTTTTATTTGTTTAAAAATAAACAATAATTAAGCCCAGGTTATGAATTTAAAGGGATTATTACAATAGAAGTTGTAAAAATAGTTGATATATTTAAATTGACTAAATAATTTTTGTTTTAACCTTGTTAAGATATAATCACTTTAAATAATTATAGGGTTTTAAATGAGTAAAAAGACAATTACAGTAATAGATACATTTGCATTTTTTTTTAGGGCTTATTTTGCGCTTCCACCATTAAAAAGAAAAGATGGCTTTCCAACAGGTTTACTTACAGGATTTATAAACTTTGTGCATCAACTGCAAAGTTCTCATATGACTGATTTTATTATATTTGCGCTAGATAGCAAAGAGGAGCTTGAGCGTAAAAAGTTTTATCCACAATATAAAGCAAATCGCCCACCTGCACCTGAGGATTTAAAAAAACAACTTAGTGTAGCAATTGAGTGGATTGAAAAGATGGGATTTAAAACGCTTGAAAAGAGTGGTTATGAAGCAGATGATGTAATTGCAACAGTAGTAGAACAAGCAAAAAAACAAGAAATTATTGGAAAAATTGTATCATCAGATAAAGACCTCTATCAACTGCTTGATGATAATCGTGTATTTTTGTATGATTGGGTAAAGAGAAAAGATATTAACGAAGAGGCTTGTATTTCAAAGTTTGGTGTAAAACCAGAGAATTTTGTAGATTTTCAAGCAATTTTAGGCGATAGTTCAGATAATGTTCCAGGAGTTAAAGGAATAGGGCAAAAAGGGGCTAGTAAGCTTATTAATGAGTTTGGCACATTAGAGAATATCTATGCAAATATTGAGAAAGCTGGAACACCAAGAATTCAAAAGCTACTTTTAGAGAACAAAGAGAATGCATTTATCTCAAGAGAACTTGTAAGATTACATAGAGATATATTTGAGCATCTTCAATTAGATGAGTTTAAGTTTGAAGATATAAATTATTTAAGCAGAATTGAAAAAGAGCTTTATGAGTATGATATGTTTACAGCTCTAAAGTGGGCAAAAGGAGAGAAAAAAAGCACAATATCTACTACTAAAAAAGAGGAATCAAAGCAAAAATTGAGTTTTGAAGCAATTACTCTTGACACAAAAGAGAAACTCCAAAAAGCTATTGAAAAAATAGATAAAGATACAATAGTTGCATTTGATACCGAAACAACTAGCTTA
>JAMONW010000050.1 GCA_027066355.1 Campylobacteraceae bacterium | reverse complement strand
TTGCAACACTATACCACTTTTGATCTCTTTGAGTTGGACCAGAAATTATAAGAGGAGTTCTAGCTTCATCAATTAAAATAGAGTCCACTTCATCAACAATTGCAAAGTAGTGTTCTCTTTGAACTTTCTCATCTTGAGTTGTTTTCATATTATCTCTTAAATAATCAAAACCAAACTCATTATTTGTCCCGTATGTTATGTCTGCTTGATATTGCTCTTTTCTTTGAAAATCATCATACAATTCACCAGTAATACAACCAGTGCTATATCCTAAAAATTCATAAAGCATACCCATCTCTGCTGCATCTCTTTTTGCAAGATAGTCATTTACAGTAACTAAATGCACACCACGACCTAGCATAGCATTTAGAGTAATTGCTAATGTAGCAACAAGTGTTTTACCTTCACCTGTTTTCATCTCGGCAATGTTGCCATCGTGCAATACCATACCACCAATTAACTGCACATCATAGTGGCGCATACCAAGCACTCTTTTACTTGCCTCTCTTGTAATTGCAAAAGAGTCATTTAAAACATCATTTAAACTCTTTTCTTTATTTAAAACACTCTTTTTAAGTTCATTAAATGCTTCTTTTAACTCATCATCACTTAATTTTTCATATTTCTCTTCTAAAGCATTAATTGCTTTTGCTCTTTTTGCATACTGCTTTACTTTTCTATCGTTTGCACTTCCAAATATCTTTTTACCAATAGCACTAATCATAATTTTTTACCTTGCTATAAATTTGGGTTATTTTACCTAAAATATGTTTAAGCCCTCCCTAATTAGAGTATTCTTTTAATAAAATATGTCTAAAATATGTAATAAAGTGTAATTAGTTCTAAAATTATTCTATATTTACAAATTTTACTATCTATCCACAAAAATAGTGTAAAATTAGGAAATTAATTTAAAAAGGTAGAGTATGAGATTAAAATTTCTTATTGCAGTAATTTTTTCAACAGCAGTTATATATGCACAAGGGATAAATATTCCAGTAGCATTTAAAGCAAACTTTATACAGATGGTTAAAAATCCTAAGGGTAAAGTAATTAAATATAGAGGTAATATTGTTTTTAATTCACCATCAGAAACAAAATGGATTTATAGAGTTCCTACTAAAAAAGAGGTTTGCAGTAGTGGAAAACAATTAATAGTTATAGATCACGATTTAGAGCAAGTTAGTTATTATACAATAGATAGAGGTTTAAATTTGGCAAAAGTTTTAAGAAATGCTAAATTATATAGAGGCAATACTTATACAACTAAATATAAAGGCAAACTATATACAATAGTATTAAATAGTGCAAATCATATTGAGCAAATTGCATACAAAGATAATTTAGATAATACAGTTAATTTAATCTTTACAAATATAAAATATTATGATAGACTTCTACCAGCAAGAAAGTTTGTATGTGCAAGACCAAGAGGTTATGACGCAATCTATTAGTGATTTGTGTTAGTTATTGGTTGTTGATGAAAGGATTTTAATGATTGAAATTTGGCATAATAGTAGATGTTCAAAATCAAGGGCTGCATTTAATTATTTAAAAGAGAAAAATATAGATTTTAAAGTCCGAGAGTATTTAAAAAAGCCTGTTACAAAAGATGAATTAAATATTATATTAAAAAAATTAAATAAAAAGCCAAGCGAAATAGTTAGAAAAAAAGAGGTTATTTTTAAAGAGCTTGGTTTAAAAGATGCAAGTGAAGATGAGTTGTTAGATGCAATGGTATCTAACCCTAAATTAATAGAACGCCCAATTGTTATTAATGGTGATAAAGCAGTAATTGCTCGTCCTCTTGAAGAGATAGAGAGTATTTTATTATGATTAATAATAGTAATTTAATAGGTCCAATTAATGGCTTTGAAGACTCTTTAGCTGAAGAGTTTAAAAGGTATGGTGAAATTATTTCTTTTAATAAAGATAATAATATATTTGACCCAGATGAGATGCTAAATTGGTTTTACATATTAATAAGTGGAAAAGTAAAGATATTTGATATTAATTTCCAAACAGATAGAGAGCAGGTAGTATATTTATTAGCTCGTGGAGATATGTATGATTTAGTAACTCTTTTAGATGGAAAACTGCACAATTTAGCATCTGAAGTAATTGAATCTGGAGAAGTTGTTAGGTTTCCAATAGAAAAAGTAAGAGAGTGGATGAGAGTTTCAGTAGCTTTTGAGCAACTAATATATAGGTTTGTTGCTAATCAAATGCGAAATATAGAAGAGTTAGCAATTGATTTGTCTTTATATGAAACAAAAGAGAGGTTACTAAAATTACTCCTTAAAAATATTAATAGCATAGAAGAAAGAGGTGTAGATTTATTAGATAAGCTATCTCATACAGAGATTGCAAATTTAATAGGAACTGTTAGGCATATAATAGATAGACATCTAAAAAGCTTAAAAGAAGATGGCATAATTGATAAAAAAGAGAGAAAAATTACTCTAAAAAATGCACAAAAAGCGTTAGATATGTTAACTTCTTATTAATTTATAACTTTTTTTAAGAGTAAAAGTAATATAATTATCAAAGCAGACATCTGAGTTTGGATGTTTTGTAACTACAATTCTACAATTTCCACAATATTAAGAGGATACATGAGCGATAACAAAAGCGACAATAAACAAAAAAATGGCAACCAAAGAAGACAGCAAAGAACACATATTCCTGTAGAGGGTTATAAGCTAGAAGATTTACAAAATGAACCACTAACAAAATTGGTTGAGATTGCAAATGAGTTAAAGGTTGATAATCCTAATGAGTTTAAGAGAAAAGATTTAATTTTTGAGATTTTAAAATCTCAAGTTAGTCAAGGTGGGTATATCTTATACACTGGTATCTTAGAGATTATGCCAGATGGCTATGGATTTTTGCGCTCTATAGATGGTAACTTTGCAAACTCAAGTAGTGATACATATGTAAGTGCTACTCAAATAAAGAAGTTTGCACTTCGTAATGGAGATGTAATTACTGGGCAAGTTAGGCAACCAAAAGATCAAGAGAAGTATTATGCTCTTCTTAAAATAGAAGCGATCAATTACCTACCAATTGATGAAGCTAAAAAAAGACCACTATTTGATAACTTAACTCCACTCTATCCACAAGAACAACTTAAACTTGAATATAATCCGCAAAAACTTACTGGTCGTGTAATTGATTTGTTTGCACCAGTAGGTAAGGGGCAACGCTCTTTAATTGTTGCACCTCCTAGAACTGGTAAAACAGAGCTTTTAAAAGAGATTGCTCATGGAATTACTAGTAATAACCCAGATGTATCGCTAATGGTTTTACTTGTAGATGAACGTCCAGAAGAGGTTACAGATATGCAACGCTCAGTTAAGGGTGAAGTTTATGCATCTACATTTGACTTACCAGCACAAAATCATGTTAGAACTGCTGAGATGGTAATAGAGAGAGCAAAAAGAAGAGTAGAGATGGGTAAAGATGTTGTAATTTTACTTGACTCTATTACAAGATTGGCAAGAGCTTATAATACAGTTACTCCAAGCTCTGGTAAAGTGCTTAGTGGTGGTGTTGATGCAAATGCATTGCATAAGCCAAAACGCTTTTTTGGAGCTGCTAGAAATATTGAGCATGGTGGAAGCTTAACAATTATTGCAACAGCACTTATTGATACTGGTTC
>JAMONW010000049.1 GCA_027066355.1 Campylobacteraceae bacterium | reverse complement strand
CTTTTAGATATGAGAATGGATCAAAACACTCCTTTTAGTGCAAAAGATGTAGTAAATAGTTACACACAAGATGAGCTTGAGAGAATTTTTAAAGAGTATGGAGAGGCTAAAGAGTATAAAAGAGTAGCTAAAGAGATAGTAAAATATAGACAGACAAAAACTATAGAATCTAATATAGAATTAGCCAATATTATTGCAAAAGTTGTAAAAAAAGGTGGTAAAATACACCCTGCAACTCTTTATTTTCAAGCAATTAGAATAGAGGTAAATAGCGAACTAGATGAGATTAATAAACTTTTAGATATACTAGAATTAAAAAAGCCAAAAGATGCAATAGTTGGTTTAATTACATTTCACTCTTTAGAAGATAGATTAGTTAAAAAAAGATTTAAAAAGTGGGCAAAAAAGTGTATATGCCCACCTGAAGTTATGAGATGTAGCTGTGGTAATAATAATAATTTAGGATTTGAACTAAACAAAAAGCCTATAACAGCAACTAAAGAAGAGATAAAACAAAATCCAAGAAGCAGAAGTGCAAAGTTAAGATTTTTTAAATTTAAAGGTTAAAAATGAGATTAAAATATGCTTTTTTATTAATAGTAATTACATCTCTTTTGCTAATTAAGGTATATGTAACAAATGAGCTTTACTATACTAGCAGAAATATTCAAAAGCTCTCTATTCAAATAAATGCACTAAAAGAAGAGCGAAATATTTTAAAACTTAAAATTGAAAAATTAAAATATAAAAATACTATAATTGATCCTCTATTTGAGTATAAACCAAAACAAGAGGAGCAACTACAAGATAATATACAAACACAAAAAGAGAAAGAAGAGATAAAACAAGAACTAAATATTTTACCTAAAAAAGAGCCAGTAAAACAGAAAAGAAAAGATACAAAAGAGCTCTTTAAAAATTTAAATATAGATAATGTAGATGAGGGATTAATTTGATTAGAAAGATAATAACCTTTGCAGTTGATAAAGCTATTGTAAATCATATACTATTTATTTTAATGCTAATAATGGCAATATTTGCATATAAGCAGATCCCAAAAGAGCTATTTCCTCCTGCAGAACTTGATAAAATTACAATTCAGGGTGGATATGCTGGAGCGAGTGCAGATATCTTAGATAAAATGGCAGTTAAACAGATAGAAGATGATTTAAAAAGTGTAGATAATATTAGCAATATAGAAAGTGGTATTAGAAATGGTGTTTTTGCAATAACTGTTGATATTAAAGAGGGAGCAAACCCACAAGTTGTATTAAACGATGTAAAAGATGTAATTTCAAATGTAAAAAAAGATCTGCCTGCAGATATGAATGAGCCAATTGCAAAAGTACTTATCCACAAGTTTCCACTACTTCTTATAGCAATATCTGGAGATGTAAAAAAAGAGAGACTCCTAGAAGCAGCTAAAAAACTTAAAAATAATCTAAGTTCAAAATTTAAAGATTTAGGAACAATAGATATTAGAGGTGATGCAGATTATGAAATTAAAATAGAACTAGATAATAACAAAATAGAAGCTTACAACTTAAATAAACAGCTACTCTATCAAGCTATATCAAACCTAAGTACAATATTTCCTATAGGAGAGATAAAAAGCAAAGGCAAAAGCTTTTATATATCATCAAATAATGGAGAAAAAGATATACAAGCACTAAAAAATACTATTATTAGTGTTGGTGGTATTAGAGTAAAATTAAAAGATATTGCAAAAATAGAGTTTGGATTAAGTGACTCTAATGAAATCTCTCACTTTAATGGAAAAGAGAATATCTCTTTAAATGTAACTAAACTAAAAAGAGGTAATGCAATTAAACTTAGCCAACAAATTAGAGAATATTTAAAAGAGTTTAAAAAAGAGTATAAAGATATAAATTTTGAGGTTTATACAGACACATCAATATGGATTAGAAACAGAATTAATTTAGTTACATCAAATATATTCTTTGGGCTAATTTTGGTATTTCTATCAATATTTTTAAGTGTAAATTGGAAGATATCTACTGTTGTAGCACTTGGTATTCCTACAAGCTTTTTTATAGCCCTAATTTTTGCTAATGAGTTTGGATATAGTTTAAATATGCTCTCTATGCTAGGGGCTCTTTTAGCCCTTGGAATGCTTGTTGATGAAGCAATAGTTGTTGCAGAAAATATATATAGGCACCTTGAGATGGGTAAAACCCCAAGAGATGCAGCTATTGATGGAGCAGTCGAGATGTTTCCAGCAGTTTTAACTGCAACAGCTACAACTATTTTTGCCTTTTTACCTCTGCTTATAATGAGTGGAAAGATTGGTATGTTTATTAAAATTTTACCTGTAATGATTACTATTTTACTGCTTAGCTCACTATTTGAGGCATTTTACTTTTTGCCAATTCATGCAAAAGAGCTATTTAGTTTAGGCAAGATAAAAAAAGAGCATAAAGAGGGTAAATTTTGGGAGAGATACAGAGAACTTTATAAAAATTTACTATTAAAACTACTTAGATATAAAAAGATTTCAGCCTCTATTTTAGTTACTTTAATACTTTTATTTACATTTATAATGCTTAAGCAGAGCAAATTTGAGCTATTCCCTAAGTTTGATGCAGAACAAATCTATTTAAGTGGAAAAGTAGATGTTAATAATAGATTAAAAGATAGTGAAAAATTAATAAAACCATTAGAAGAAGCTTTACTTAAAAATTTAAACAAAGATGAAGTTGGCTCAATTACATCAATTGTAGGAATTAGATTTAATCCAGATAATACATTTGAGAGTGGGGAGCATCTATTCCATATATTTATTAACCTAAAAGAGAGAGCACCATCAAACTTTTTTGATAAATATATAAATCCTATATTTTCACTAGAGTATGATGATAGCAATATGAAAAGAGAGCATAGTGCATTTGAGATATTAAAACAGATTCAACAAATTGTAAAAAAGTACCAAAATCTTAAAGATAAAGATGGAAAACCAATCTATGAAGATTTAGCCGCATATGTTCCACAAACGGGTGTTGTAGGCAATGATATTGAGGTATCTGTTGTAGATAATCCAAAATTAGATATTGATTTTGCTTTACAGAAACTTCAAAATAGACTAAAATCAATAGATGGTGTTCAAGATATAACAAATAATAAAAAGCTAGGCCCTAGCGAAATAAAACTAAAAGTAAATAGATATGGTGCTGAGCTAGGTTTTAGCGAAAACTATATTGCAAATACTCTAAGAGGGCTATATCTTGATGCAGAGTATGGAAAAATGTTAGGAGATATTGGCATTATTAGAGTTAAACTAAAAGATATAAATAAAAATAGCTCTATAGATCTTAAAAATACTCAAATTACTATTCCAAATAGCCTAAATAAAATAGCGCTAAAAGATATTGTAGATTTTATCTATATTAAAAGCCCACTAAGATTAACTAAAAAAGATGGTAAAAGACTATGGAGTGTTACAGCACAAACTCAAAAAGGTGTAGTAACTGCATCTGAAGTTATGCAAAAATTAGAACCTATCATTAAAGAGCTAAAGCAAAAAGGGTATGAGTTTGTAATAGAAGGCGAAGAGAAGGCAAACAAACAAGTTAAAGCTGAGATGGGTAGAGCAGCAATAATTGCAGTATTTTTAATATTTTTATCTTTGGTTTTAATGTTTAACTCTCTAAAGCAGTCTTTAATTGTATTAAGTGTTATACCACTCTCT
>JAMONW010000048.1 GCA_027066355.1 Campylobacteraceae bacterium | reverse complement strand
CCGCAAAAACTTACTGGTCGTGTAATTGATTTGTTTGCACCAGTAGGTAAGGGGCAACGCTCTTTAATTGTTGCACCTCCTAGAACTGGTAAAACAGAGCTTCTAAAAGAGATTGCTCATGGAATTACTAGTAATAACCCAGATGTATCGCTAATGGTTTTACTTGTAGATGAGCGTCCAGAAGAGGTTACAGATATGCAACGCTCTGTAAAGGGTGAAGTTTATGCATCTACATTTGACTTACCAGCACAAAACCATGTAAGAACTGCAGAGATGGTAATAGAGAGAGCAAAAAGAAGAGTAGAGATGGGCAAAGATGTTGTAATTTTACTTGACTCTATTACAAGATTGGCAAGAGCTTATAATACAGTTACTCCTAGCTCTGGTAAAGTGCTTAGTGGTGGTGTTGATGCAAATGCGCTTCATAAGCCAAAACGCTTTTTTGGAGCTGCAAGAAATATTGAGCATGGTGGAAGCTTAACAATTATAGCTACAGCACTTATTGATACAGGCTCAAAAATGGATGAGGTAATCTTTGAAGAGTTCAAAGGAACAGGAAACTCTGAGGTTGTATTAAATAGAAGTGTTTCAGAGAAGAGAATATATCCAGCAATAGATGTTACAAAATCAGGAACAAGAAAAGAGGAACTTTTATTAGATGCAGATGTAATGCAAAAGGTTTGGGCTATTAGAAATGCAATGCAGGGAATGGAAGATGTAGAGGGTCTTAAATTCTTGTTTAAAAAGATGAAAGATACAAAGAGCAATGAAGAGTTTTTAGCTATTATGAATAATGGTGCATAATTTGTGAAAATTGGAGTTTTCGATTCTGGAGCTGGTGGATTAACGGTTGCTAAATCGTTAATTGAACAGCCACTATCTAAAGAGATTATCTATTATGGTGATACTGCAAGAGTTCCTTATGGAACAAAAGATTCAAATACAATTATAAGATACGCCCTAGAAGCAATTGAATTTTTTAACAATTTTGATATTGATTTGCTAATAACAGCTTGTAATACAGTTAGTGCTTATGCTTTGCCTAGTATGAGAGAAAAGGCTAAATATCCTATTTATGGCGTTATAGAGCCAGGCATTTGGGCATTAAATAAAAAGCTATCAAACAAAGATGCAAAAATATTAATTATTGCAACAAGAGCTACAATAAACTCTGCAAGATACCAAGATGAGTTAAAAGAGTTGGGTTATAAAAATATTAATGCAATTCAAACAGGAATGCTAGTGCCAATTGTTGAAGAGGGTATTTTGGAGGGTAGGGTGCTTGAAGAGATGCTACACTACTACTTTAAAGATATTAAAACACCAGATGCTATAATACTTGGATGCACACACTTCCCACTAATCTCTAAAGCAATAAAGAGTTACTTTAATAACAACCCTATACTTATACACTCAGGAGAAGCAATTGTGGAGTATCTACACAATAAAAATTATAAGAGTTTAGAAAATACTCCAACTATAAATATTTATGCCTCTGATAATGTGCAAGGGCTTAGAGAGATAGCTAATAAGTGGCTTTAGACTAATTAAAATATATTTTTTACAATACAATTTAAGAATAAACTATCATTTTATCTAGTTAATTTTAATATTAATTAAGATTAAAATTATTTTTATATGTTATAATATGAGAAATGAGTATATAGAGGAGAAGTTATGAACTTTGCCAAATTATTTTTATCTTTGCTTGTTATAGTATCTATTTCTTATGCAAATGAAGATAATACTACTACTTTAGATAGTTTTGAAAAAGCAGATAATAATATAAGTTTAAAATCTCATCAAAGAGATGGCTATATGCCAGATATTATAACTCCAGATTATGCAAAAAGTGGTATATATGGAGGCTTGGGTTTAACTACAAGTAATATAAGTGCAGATAATTTAGGTAATGATGTGATGTTAGATTTATCAGTAGTTGCTGGATATAATATAAATAGTTATTTAGCAGCAGAGAGTAGGGCAATGATTTCTATTGCATACGACAATGGCATAGATTATCAAAATATTTCTCTATTTTTAAAACCAAAATATGAAGCATATGATGGTTTAAATATATACTCACTTATTGGTGTTGGCAAAACAAAAGCACAATCTTTTAATTCAGATGAAACAAAATTAAATAAAACATCTTTGCAATTTGGTTTGGGAGCAGACTATAAATTGCCAAATAATTTTAAAGTTTTTGCAGATTATACATATTTAGGCAAAGATAGCAACGCAAAATATAAAAATAAAAAACCCTCAGCTATTAAATCAGGAGCATTTACAACTGGTATAACTTATGACTTTTAAGTTTTAATAGTTATATCATTTTCAATATTCCTCGTATTTATCGTAGATATGGGTTCAAACATCATTACCAAAACTTCATTTTTTGCAACTGGCTTATGCTCAACCCCTCTTGGAATAACAACAAATTCATTTTTCTTTAAAAGAGTATCTTTATCTCTTAATTTTATTATTAATTTTCCCTCAATTACAAAAAACATCTCATCTTCATTTTCATGATAGTGCCATATAAATTCACCTTTTAGTTTTGCTATCTTTACTGCTTGGTTATTTAACTCCCCAAGTAACATAGACGACCAATAATTATTAATTAAATCAAACTTCTCTTTTAAATTAATAGGTTGCATTTATTATGCTCCTTTATCTCTAACGGTTGAGTTGAGAAATATTTGAGCCACTATGGTCAAATATTTCTCTACAATGATTTGTTAGACTACTTTCCTTGAATACTTAATTTTGTATCTTTTATTTCTTTTTTACATTTTTCCATATCTACAATTTTAAATTGAGGATGTCCAACTACAAAACCCATTGAAATATAATGTTTAATACAGTATATTTTATTTGGATTTGCTTCTAATTTAACTTCATTTTCAGCTTCTGTTTTTGCCCAAAATTTATACATACCAGGTGTAATGGTTGTCATAATATAACCATTAGGTTTTATGCTTCCAATGACTTCATCACTATTAGTAGATAAATTTGTTTTATGTATATCTGGTGTTACTGCTGCTCCAAGATAAGATGTTCTATAAACATATACATTTGCTTGACCATTAGTTGGTTTTTTAAATCCATTAAATTGAGGTCCTTTTGCACTACATCCACTCATAACTAAAATAGTTGCACTTGTTAAAGCAGTCATTATTAATTTATTTTTCATTTTTTCTCCAATTTATTTTTTTATAAATAGTATCAACTGTAATCCTACGACCAAGTATAGCTGATAAATTGCCGTTAGGTAATTATTGGCTACTATGATTTGTTATATCTTTTGGTGGTTTGTTTTTGTTAAATATTCTTAAAATTTCAATTTGATTTTTTTGTAAATTAACTTTATAGTTTACTGTATAGCCTTTGTAAATCATGTCTCTAATATTTTTATTGCTAAAATATATTGATTTTCTATATTTGTATGGATTATCTGGTATTGACAATATCAATTTTTCTAATTCGTTAGCAAATTTTATACTAGCACTAACTTTATCTTTTGATATATAATTTACTATTTGTAATAATTGGTTTTCAAAAGACTTCTTATAAATTATTGTCATTATTATTTAAGTGTTTCTAAATGCTTACTTATATTTGACCATAATTCATTATGAGAAATCATTTTTGCATTGCCACTTTCAATTTCTTCTAAATCTCTTTGAAGTTGCTTTTGTCTTTCATAAAAATAAGGATCTAATTCTA
>JAMONW010000047.1 GCA_027066355.1 Campylobacteraceae bacterium | reverse complement strand
CTCCACACTCTGGGCATGGAAACTTAGACTCTTTTGGTGGGGTTAGAGGTTTTGCATTTTTGCATTTTGGGTATGCACTACAAGCCAAAAATTTGCCACGGCGAGAGTTTTTAATAACCATTGGGCTTCCACACTTATCACAAATTTCATCTGTCTCTTCGACTTGTGGTTTTTCTCCATCTTTGTTATCTTTCATATTTCGGCTATATTTACATTTAGGAAAGTTAGAGCAAGAGATAAACTCGCCATATCTTCCTTTTCTAATTACTAGCTCTCCATCTTCACACTCAGGGCATTTTTCGCCAATTGGGGTAACTTTTTTAAGAGATTTTATCTCTTTTTTCCCTTTTTCAATTTTTTCCATAAATGGAGCATAAAACTCTTTTAAAACATTTTGCCAACTCTCTTTGCCTTCAGCTATTAAATCGAGTTTCTCCTCCATATTAGAGGTAAAATTAGCATCAACTATCTCTGCAAAGTGCTTCTCTAGCATATCAATCACAGTAAAAGCAACCTCTGTTGGAATTATCTTCTTTTTCTCTATTTCTATATAATTTCTTGCTTGTAGAGTTGAAATTGTAGGGGCATAGGTGCTTGGTCTTCCAATTCCAAGTTTTTCAAGCTCTTTAATTAAACTAGCTTCGCTATATCTTGCAGGTGGCTCTGTAAAGTTTTGCTTGGCGTTAATTTTATCTAAACTAACCTCTTCTCCCTGACTCAATTTTGGTAAAATTACATCTTTATCACTATATCCTGTAACTTTATAAAAACCATCAAACAGCATCTTCTTACCTTGCGCTTTAAATACAGCACGGCTACCTTTAAAGAAGATATTTTGAAGCTCATACTTTGCATCTTCCATCTGAGAGGCTAAAAAGCGGTTATAAATTAAGGTATATAATCGCAATTCGCTACTTTCTAAATAGCCTTTTGCAATCTCTGGGGTAAACTCTATATTTGTAGGGCGAATAGCTTCATGAGCCTCTTGAGCGCCTTTTGATTTAGAGCTATAAAATTTTACCTTTTTTGGCAAATAGTTATCTCCAAAATTTTTAGCAATAAACTCTCTAGCACCATCAACTGCCTCTTTTGCAAGGTTTAGACTATCTGTTCTCATATATGTAATTACACCACTAACTCCACTATTTGTTTTAACACCCTCATAAAGCTTTTGAGCAATTTGCATAGTTCGCTTTGGTGCAAAACCAAGTTGACTAGATGCTGCTTGTTGCAAAGTAGAGGTCATAAATGGTGGTGGAGTTTTTGCACTCTTTTTAACTGTTTCGATTTTTTCAACTATAAATTTATCATTTTTTGTGCTATTTACAATTTCATCTGCTTTCTCTTTGGAGCTTATTGTTAATTTAGCTATTTTTTTACCATCAAAACTATAAATTGCAGACTCTATAACTTTTTGAAATATAGCATCTATACTCCAATACTCTTTTGGCTTAAATGCCTTTATTTCACGCTCTCTATCAACTACAATTTTAAGTGCAGAGCTTTGCACCCTACCCGCACTCAATCCTCTTTGGATTTTACTTGCAAGAAGTGGGCTTAATTTGTATCCAACAATTCTATCTAAGAGTCTTCTAGTTTGTTGGGCATCTACACTATCCATATCCACTTTTCTTGGATTTTCAAGTGCTTTTTTTATTGCACTCTTTGTAATTTCGTGAAATACAATTCTTGGAAGCTCTGTTGGCTCTTTGCCAATTGCCTTTGCAACATGGTAGCCTATTGCCTCTCCCTCACGGTCTTCATCGGTTGCTAGATATACAACTTCTGCCTCTTTTGCCAATTTTTTAAGCTCTTTTACTGTTTCTCTATTATCTTTTGAAACAACATATTTTGGAGTAAATTTATCATCTTCAATAGTTATACCAAATTGAGTTTTTGGTAAATCTCTAATATGCCCTTTTGAAGCTATAACCTTATAGTTTTTGCCTAAAAAGTTACTAATAGTTCTTGCTTTTGCTGGTGATTCCACAATTATTAAGTTTTTCATATAAAGCCTGGTATTGTAAATTATTTTTGCAATTTTATCACAAAATTGTAAATTTATTCGATATAATAGCAAAAAAATAAGGAATTTCAAGATGAAAAAGTTTTTTTTAGCAATTTTAACTCTAATATTTTTAATTAGCTTTGCAGAAGCAAAAAACCCAGAATATATTGATAAAATCATAAAATTATATAATTTAAAAACCAATAATGCATTAGAGTTTAATGCCACAAAAAGCTCTGATGGCTACAATTTTAACTGCACTTTTAAAAATGCACCAAAAATTTATAAAACTATTTTTAACTCTAAACCTATGCATGTTATTGTAGATGATGGACCACTAGTAACTTCTCCACACTTTACTTTGGCAAAAGCTGGTTTGGTATCTAAAGGTTCGGTATTAAATATATTTAATGAAAAACTCTTAAAAGATATTAAAAAAAGTTTAAAGAGTGAACCAAAATATAGCTACCAAGCAGTAGTATCTTTTTCTAACAAATTAGAAGAGAAACTCACTATTGACCCTATAAAAATTGATAATAATGACACATCTATAGAGCTTTCAAAGATTTATGTAGCGAATAATTTTGATTTAGATAGCTTTACAGGTAAAAGTAGTTTAAAAATTGATAACTTAATAGTTAAACCCAAAAATAAAAGTGGTATTTTAGAGGCAAAAGATATAAAATTTATATCAAAAATTCCTCAAGAGCCAATAGATAATATTATGCTCTTTGCTGATAGTAAACTCTCTTTAGGAGAGGTAGATTTTAAAGCTACAGATAAAAACAAAAACCCTATTGCAGTTAAATTTTCTGCTAATATTGAAGGTATCACAAGAAGAGTTGATAAAGATTATTTAGATTTTGCAATTAAATATAATTTTAAAGCCTTAGATGCAAATACAATTGCACTAGCCAAGGGTATTAAAAGTAGTAGTTTAAATTTAGAGCTTAAAAACTTGGGCATAAAGGGTGTAGAAAAATTTATACTATTATCTCAAAAGTTAGATAAGCTAAATAGTAAGCTAATAGAAGCAACGCAAAAAAATGATAGCCAAGAGATGCAAAAGGTTATTTTAGAGCAACAAGAGTTATTAAATAGTGGTGTTGATATATTTAATAAAACATTTATTGGTGGTAAAAGTAGAGTTGTTTTAGATTTGAATTTAAAATCTGATAAAGAGAGTTTTGCTAAAGTTAATTTGCTATATAAAGGAGAGCCAATTAGTGGTAACATTCAAAGTTTAGTAATCTCTTTAATGGCGCAACAACTTAACTTATTTGATGGTGATTTTGAGGTGCAACTTGATAGCTCTCTTGCTACAAGCATTAATCCACTTGCAATAATGGGGCTAGATTTGCTAAAATCAAAAGGTTTTGCCACAGAGAAAAATGGACTCTATTATCTAAAAGGGCAACTTAAAAGTGGCAAAATTGTAATAAATGGCAAAGCCTATACAATACCAGAATTAACAAAGGCTCTATTTTAATAGATGTGTTCAATATTTGGAGCAATAGGAGCTACAAAAGGTGCAAAAGAGGCTTTTGAGCTTTTGGCGCATCGCGGAGAGGATGGCTCTAGCTTTTATGAAGATAAAAATATATTTTTTGGCTCTCATCGCTTGGCAATAGAGAGCTTTAGTAAACCACACAACCAGCCACTACAAAAATATAACTTAATAGCTATATTTAATGGTGAAATTTATAACTACAAAGAGTTAATT
>JAMONW010000046.1 GCA_027066355.1 Campylobacteraceae bacterium | reverse complement strand
ATCTACCTGAATTGTTCCACACTGCCACTTTCTGCCAATAGCATCAGTTATTTTTACATCAATTTTAGGACCATAAAATGCTCCGCCACCCTCATCAATTCCATAATCTAAGCCTCTTGAGTTAAGCGCATCTTTAAGCCCTTGTGTTGCTAACTCCCAAACCTCATCATCACCAATAGCTTTATCTGGTTTTGTTGAAATCTCCATAGAGTAGCTAAAGCCAAATTTTTTCATAACACTATCAACAAACTCAACAACCTCTAAAACCACATCTTTAATTTGATTTGGTGTGCAGATAATATGCGCATCATCTTGCGTAAATTCACGCACTCTAAATAGTCCATGTAATACTCCACTCTTTTCGTGGCGATGCACTAAACCATACTCAAAAAACTTAATTGGCAAATCGCGATAACTCTTTGGCTTATGCTTATAGATTAAAATATGCCCCAAGCAGTTCATAGGCTTAATTCCATACTCTTGCCCATCAATCTCAGTTAAATACATATTTTCACCATAACAAGCATAGTGTCCACTTGTGCGCCACATATCAGCTTTTAGAATTTCAATTCCACGAACAGGCTCATAGCCTCTTATTCTGTGGGCTTTCCATAAAATATTTTCTAGCCTATTTCTAAGTCTTGCACCCTTTGGCAACCAAAATGGCATACCAGCAGCTGCCTCTTCGCTAAACATAAATAGATCTAGCTCATTTCCAATCTTTCTATGGTCGCGCTTTTTAGCCTCTTGGAGCATTGTTATATGCTTTTTAAGACTCTCTTTATCAGCAAATGCAATACCATAAATTCTAGTTAGCATCTCCGCATTTTCATCACCACCAAGATAAGCTCCAGCAACTCTTGTTAGCTTTACATTAAATAAAAATCCAGTGTTAGGAACATGAGGTCCACGGCAAAGGTCTTCAAAATCACCCTGCTTATAAATGCTAACTTCATTCCCTGGAATTTGATTGATTAAGCGCTGCTTTAAATCATCATTTTCAAACTTTTTTAGAGCTTCATCTTTACTAAGAGTATATTTTGTAATTTCATACTTCTTTTTAGCCAACTCTTTCATCTTTTTCTCGATTTTCTTTAAATCATCTTCACCAATTTTTTCACTACTTCTAAAGTCATAGTAAAATCCCTCTTCAACAACAGGACCTACAAAAAATTGAGTATTTGGATAAAGCTCTTTAATTGCCTGAGCCATTAAATGCGCAGCAGAGTGGCGAATAATCTCTAAAGCCTCTTTTGAGTTATCAAAAACAATCTCTTTATCTCCACTTTGACAACTTTGTGTATCACAAATTACACCATCTTTAATAAAGCCAATAACTTCACTCACGATATTTCCTTACTATTATAAATTATTGCAATTATAGCAAAGTTGTATTAAGAGATGAAGAAAAAAGATTTTTAGCAACTAATAAATAAGAATTAATATCTAATTATGAGTTAAATAAATAATATTATATTTTTATATACACTTAAAACTTTTAAGATATAAAGCTTTAAGTGTTGTTTAGTTAGATTTTTTATATGCCTCTCATCATTTTTCTAAATTGCATCATCTCTGATTTATCAAGCTTTCCATCGCCATTTGTATCTAATTTTTTAAAGAAGTAATCATATTTAAACTTACTAATATCTATACCCTCTTTTTTAGCTCTAAATGCATTAAACTCATCTTTTGAGATATAGCCATCTCCATTTGTATCCATCATTTTAAAGCCTCCCATACCTCTTCTCATACCTTTTTGAGCCATTCTCTTTTGCATAAAAGCTTTTGTAGGGAAATTATCATAAAGATAATTTGCAATCTCTTCAATCTCTTTTGGGTTTACATTGCCTTTTTGAGATGGCATTACTCCAAAAACATCAATAGATGGGCAGTTAGTCTTTTTAGGATCAGGATTTAGCGCATACTCTTTTATAAAGCTAACAGCCTTCTCTTTAGAATCAAAAGCCTTATGCATATGCATCATAACTTTATTTATTGGTGGTGCAATAAGTGAATTTTTATCCTTTACTGCAACTTGATGACAAGCTGCGCATTTTGCCTTAAACAACTCCTCTCCACTACCTGCAAATACAATTGAAACTAGTGCAATTGATGCCAAATATATTTTTTTCATTACAAATCCTTTTTATTTTAATTATAGTAGATAAATATAAATTAAATATGAATCTATTTTATCAAATTTTTTAACTCATCTTCTGTAATTAAATCTTCATTATATTTAATTACAACTAACTTCTCAGTATCATTAATATACCATTCAATAACGCCTTTAATATCGTGTAAATCTTTATGTTTTGCACTATTAGTATTATCAAGATGAATATATGCAATTTTATTTTTTGCTGGATTATCAAGAGTATAAATCATTATAGCCCATAAAATACACAAAACAATTATTCCATAAGATATGGCACTAAGAGAGATTATATCTAACAACATTCCACCAATAAAGCCACCAATGAATGTTCCAAAATATCCAAAGCTATTAAAAATTCCTAAAACCTTTCCTCTTTGATGAACTTTTGCATATTTTGATGCTAAAGATTGTAAAATTGGCTCTTGAAGATTAAATCCAATAAAGAATACTATAACTCCAGCTGAAAACATAATATAAGTTTTGCTTAATCCAATTATTAAGTATGCAATAGCTAAAAATAATACTCCTAGTAGCAAAATTAATTTATATTTTCCTTTTTTTTCTGCAATCATTGCTGCTGGTCCCATAGCTAAAATACCTACAATCATTGAAGGTAAATATATTTTATAGAGTTCGCTTTTATCCCAACCATAAGTTTTTGTAAGAACAATAGGAATAATCATAAAAGCAAAAGTCATAAAGCCTTTTACAAGCATATTTGTAATATTCATCTTCATCAAATTTCTATTTTCAAACATCTTAAATTTATCATTTTCTAAATAGGTATGTTTTATTACAGGAGGATTTGGAACATATTTAATTAAGATAAAAATTGATAAAAGTGCCAAAAATGTAACTATGAAAAATAGCGTAGGAACTCCGCCAAAATGAGCTGCAATTGTAGGTCCAGCAACCATAGAAATAGCAAATGCCAAACCTATGCTTCCGCCCATAATTGCCATTGCTTTGCCTCTCTCTTCTTCTCTTACAACATCACTTATAGTAGCAGTAATTACTGAACCAATTGCTCCAGCCCCTTGAAGAAGTCTTCCCAAAAGCAAAATATATATATTGTTTGCTAAACCTGCAATTAATGAACCAATAGCAAATATAACTAAACCAATAATAATAGTTTTTTTACGCCCAATTTTATCACTTAAGCTACCAAATGGCACTTGAAATAGCATTTGAGTAATAGCATATCCACCAATAATAATACCAACCATCGTGTGGTTTGAGTGTGGCATATTTAGTGCATAAATTGACAAAACAGGTAGAACTATAAATAGTCCAAACATTCTTAATGATATAATTAAATTTAGGGGTAATATTTTTTTGAACATAATTTTTCCTTATTATAAGATTGAATTATAGGTATAATTCAATAATATTATACTACTTAGAGCTAAATTTTATACCAAAAATTTGTATTAAATTGAGATTATATTTTAGTGTAGTTTCTTATTTTGCAAATTATATAATAGCTATTTTTCAAAGAACTCTATTCTCTTTTGCGTAACAGGGTGTGTAGAGAGCCAATTTGGGGTGCTACTATTGCCATACTTTTTCTTATAATACTTCTCCATCTCAATAAAGATATTTGCTAAAGGTTTGCTAGAAATATGCAATCTTTTTAACTCACTCTTTGCATAACTATCTGCTTGGGTTTCGTATTCTCGGCTATATTTTGTAGTAATTAGAGCTGTTGGTAAAGCAGTGGCAACAAATGTTACATCTCCGGTAATATAGCTAATAACTGCTGTTGCAATTGTTCCTTTTATTAAGCCTTTTAATCCATGCTTATATACATAGTGTCCCTTTTCATGCGCTAAAACACCCAAAACACCATAAAGATTTGGGTCTTTATCTAAAAATACCAACTCATCAATTAAAACTATATCACCACTTGGCAGTGCAAAAGCATTTGGTCCCATTTTTGGGCTAGAGCGAAAATGGAGTTTATAGTGAGGATCATTATTGCTAAGCTTTTTAAATAGTTTTAAAATTTGGGCTTTTTTCTCGCTGCTTAAATTACTTTTATGAAGATAACTTTTATCAAGTTGTTCTAGTGTAATTTTACTTGCGCTATCTAAAGTGCTTGGAGGTAGTTTTTTTGCTAAAAAGTTTGCAGTTGTATCAGCACCAGCAGTTAGCATAAATACTACAAACCCTACAATTAACACTAAAGAGATAGTAGCTAATTTCCAAGAACTCTCTAATTTATGAATTGAGCTATTATTTGCACCTAAATTATCTAAGATTTCATCAATTTTATCATTATTGGCACATTTACACCTAATACCATTGCTAAACTCTATTAATCTAGGAGTATTGCCAAGGCGTGTTGAAATTTTAACTTGGCTAAGTGGCTCATCAATATTAAATGCTTCAATCTTTATTCGCTTATCTTGCGTAAATTCAACTATAACATTATGCTCAATTGAACTATTCCCATCATAAAGCTTTGCATTAACTTTCATACTAACCACCAATCCCTAAACCCTAACTACTAACTAAAACCTAAACCCTAACACCTAAAATCTAACCCCTAGAAGCTAACTTAAACTCCAAGATCTATATCAAAAAAGTCTGTAGCCTCTTCTCCAATTGCTGAAACATCTTTTGATTTTGCTGCTTTAAATTTGTTGTAATCTCTACATGCAAATTGCGTATTTTCTATTTTATACTTTAAATATCTCATTTTAGCCCAAGGGTATAGCAATCCAAAGCTAAATACAATTGCAATAATATTAACCATACTAATTATACCAAGTTTTACAGGATATATACTGGTTTTAAACTCGCCATCCCCTAATTTAGTGTTGTTTCTAATATAGTTAGATAAAAATCCATCACTAATACCTTTGTATAAGCCAATAGATGCCAAATAGACTAAAATACCAATTCCAGCACCAATTAATGTTGTGCTATTTAATCTGTTTAAATCTATATGTTTTGCATCAACTATATCTATTCCAAAAAATTTTTTTGGAATAACCACTAGCAAAGCAAGTAAAAAAGCGGCTAAAGCAGTAGTAAATGCCATCTTTAAAAATGTTCCAACTGCTGCTCTTTTTGTGCCATAAAATTTAAACATCTCATTACCATAAGATGAGTTATTAATTATAATCTCTTTAAATTTTCTGTAAATTAAAGGCACACCAATTATTAAAAAGCTAAAAAATAGTGCCATATATGACATAACTGCAACTCTATAGCTATAATAAGGAATTTCAAAGCCAAATTTTTTAGCTAAAGCATTAATATACATAGGAGAAAATACTAATACAATTGCCAAAATTGAACTAAATGCCAACATATAAAAACTTCTAGCTTTGCCATGAAACTTAAATCTTATATTTCTATAAGATGCACTCTTTAGTTTAAATCTAACAGCTTGTTTGATAAGCCAAGGCAAAAGTAGTAGAAATAGTCCCATTATAGATAAAGCTAATGTATTGTTATATAAAACTTTTGCAGAGTAGAGAAAAATTGCATAAAAAAGAACAACTATAGCTCTACCATAAAATATTCTTCTAGGGTCTGCATTAAATTCAAAGTTTGAGTTATTTAGGTAAGTATTTCCATAAATATATCTTAAGTTTCTTACCTTTGCCCATGCAGAGTAAACACCAAGAGTTACTATAGTTAAAGCGATATTTACAATCCAAATTTTAAAATACTCTTTGGCTTTGCCCTTAAATTCAAAAGATTGAAATGCCAAAACATCACTACCACTAACTGTTTTTGGCTTATTTTCTACTATATTTTTAGATACATCAAACTCTTTTGGGTCAGATAACTCTTCTTGCTCTATATCTTTGCTTAGTTTGCTCTCTTTTGATTCTAAAGATGCAAAATATCTCTCTATATCTTCAGGTGTAACTAAAAGTCCATTATTTAAGTTACTCTTTGTATCAGTTGGACTCTTTGGCTTACTTGTGATGCTCTCCTCTTTAATATCATCTTTTTGAATGCTCTTATCCTCGCTTTGAGGAGCTTTTTTATCTAAAGTATTATCTTCAACTATTGTTAAATCGCTATTTGCTAACTCCTCATCCTCTTTTTCATCATCTGTTAATAAAAAATCTATTAACTCATTTTTATCACTCTTTTCATCATCTAGCAGAGTAATACTATTGGGTTTTATTTTATCTTTTTTGCTATTTGCTAATATCTCTAAAGACTCTTTATCCTCATCTTCACTAACATTAATAGAGATAAAGCTATCTTTGTTGTTTTCCTCTTTAGTATCGCTTTTTATATTTTTTCTATTTTCTATTTCAATAACTTGCTCATTAGAGGCTAAATTATTTTTAATCTCACTGCTATCATTTAATAAAAAATCTATTAAATCTTGATTATCTATTGGCGCTTCTTCATTTGGCTTTATATCTTCAAAGCTTTTATTGCTCTCTTCAGCTACCTTATCATCTATAAAAGTTGAATTAGTTTTATCTTCAATATCAACCAAAGAGTTATCATCTTTTATAGATATAGTGTTACTGCTTTTATGGGTATTATTATCTACTTGAGCCTCAGAGTTATCTTCTAAAATAAAATCCAATAACTCTTGATTATTTTTTGCTATAGTATCTTCTTCTTTACTTTTATTTTCAGAAATATTAACTGCACTTTTATCTTTTTCTTCCTCTTCTTTATTTAATAAGCCTAATTTTTTGGCAAGTTCAAGTGTAGAAGAGACCTTTTTCTCTTTAGAACCCAAAGATGATTTTTCATTAGTTACAAAACTCATATCTACTCCATAAATCATCTAAAATCTACATTAGATAAGCTATTTAATTATAAAAAAGTTATAGCTATAATGTAAAAAATTAGATTACACATTATTTTTACGAATATTATATCATAATAAAGTGCATATTATGGTTATATTATAATAAAAATGACAAATTTATGTCAAATTCATCATTTTTTGCTATTTCTCTTCTTCCACTCTTTTTCAAATTTTTTTCTTTTTAGTATAGATAGTTTTTCAATAAATAGCTTTCCCTCTAAGTGGTCATATTCGTGTTGTATAGCAATTGCAAGAAAATCGTTAGTATCTGTTAAGTGTTCATTACCGTATCTATCGTAGTATTTGAATTTTACTTGGGCATAGCGTGAAACATCTTCATAAAATCCGGGAACACTTAAACACCCCTCTTGGAACTTTGTGCTACCGCTACACTCTATAAATTCAGGATTAATAACCTCAATAGTATTCTCTTTTGGCTGAGCGCCATCTTGCTCTTCAATTGGAATATTAATAATTAAAGCACGAAGAGGCACACCAATTTGAATAGCCGCAAGTCCTACACCATTTTTTGCACTCATAGTATCATACATATCATCAAGCAAAGAGTGCAACTCTTTATCAAATTTCTCTACAGGTAGGCTCTTTTTTTTAAGAGTTTTATTAGGATATACTAAAATCTCTCTAATCATTATAGGCTCTTTTCTAAAACCTTATCTATTAAGCCATAATCAACAGCTTCTTCAGCACTCATAAAGTTATCTCTTTCGGTATCTTTTTCTATCTTTTTAACTGTAATGCCACAATTTTTAGCCATAATTTTATTTAACTGCTCTTTCATTCTTAGAATCTCTTGTGCTTGAATAGCAATATCTGTTGCTTGACCTTGCGCTCCACCTAAAGGTTGATGAATCATAATTCTTGCATTAGGTAGTGCATATCTTTTCCCTTTAGCTCCACTACTTAGCAAAAATGCTCCCATAGAAGCTGCTTGACCAATACAGATTGTGTGAACATCTGGTTTTATATAATTCATTGTATCATAAATACTAAATCCACTTGTAATTACGCCACCTGGAGAGTTTATGTAAAAGTAGATATCTTTATCTGGGTCTTGTGCCTCTAAAAATAGCAGTTGTGAAACTATACTAGATGATACTGCATCATTAATTTCGCCACTAAGCATTATAATTCTATCTTTTAATAATCTTGAATATATATCGTAACTTCTCTCTCCACGACCTGTTTGTTCTATAACATATGGTATATACATTTAATTCCTTTTTTTTAATCTATCTCTTATAGAGCCACAATACTACTTCAAAATGGAGGAGGAGAATTGAATGTAGTGTGGCTCTATAAGAGATAGAAATTTTTGTAATTATATCAAATAATTGTAAAAGTAGTAAATTTTATCTTTTTAATCTGGGCGTAAATGCCCAAGATTAATCATATAATTTAAGTAGTTTGGCAAATAGTTTATCTTCTATCATTCCCATTTTAACTACAGGAATTAAGTTGTTAGCTTGGTAATACTCCATTAGCTTTTGAGGATCTTGCCCATTCATTAATGCTTCATAATATAAAACTTGACTAATTTCACCATCGCTTACTTCTATATTTTCAGCTTTTGCCATCTCATCAACAATAAATGTTGCTTTTACAGCATTTATAGCATCTTCACGAACACTATCTCTAAGCTCTTTTAATTTATCTTCAGAAGCCTTAATCTCTTCAATCTCCTCTTTAGAAAGAGTTTGAGCTTTTTGGTTTGTTAAATTATCAATCTCTTGTTCAACAATATTTTTTGGTAAATCAAAGTTATATTTTTCAACTAAATTCTCTAATATTTTTGGTTTTAACTCATCTTCATAAATTTTTCTAACTTTGTTATTTTCAATAATCTCTTTTGCATGTTTTTTAAGCTCTTCAACTGTAGCATCATCTTTGCCAAGCGCTTTTTTAGCTAAATCATCATCAATTTCAGGTTTTACATTCTCTTTAATATCATGAAGTTTAAGCTCAAAATCAACCTCTTTTCCTTTTAGGTTCTCTGCTTGGTAATCATCTGGGAAAGTAACTTTAATAGTTTTTTCTTCACCCTTTTTCATACCAATCATCTGCTCTTCAAAGCCTGGAATAAATTGACCACTTCCAATTTTTAACTCAAAATTCTCTGCACTTCCACCTTGGAAAGCTTCTCCATCTAAAATACCTTTAAAGTCAAAAACTGCAATATCGCCATCTTTTAACTCTCTATCATCTGTTATACTTTTTGCTTTTGCAAAGTTATTTGCAATATTATCTATCTCTTCATTTATCTCATCTTCAGTAGCTTCTGGTTTCTCAAACTCTGGTGCAATATCGCTATAATCGCCTAAATCAATTTTAGGCTTTGTAGAGATAATAATCTCCATCTCTTTTTTATCACCTTTATCTTCAAACTTCTCAAAAGTTGGATTTCCAATAACATCAGCCATTTCAATACCAGCCTCTTTATAAGCAGCTTCTAAAACTTCTCTAATAGCTTCACCTTCAGCGTCTTGAGCTAACTTTTCGCCATACATCTTTTTAACTACAGCAACAGGAACTTTACCTTTTCTAAAACCATCAACTTTTACACTCTTACTAGCCTCTTTAGCTAGTTTGTCTAATTTGCTATCAATATCTTTATTATCAATTGTAGCAGAAACTTTATAGTTAGATTCATCTAACTTTTCAACATTTAGTATCACACTATATCCTTATATTAAAAAATTTTTGCAATTTTATCTAAAAGTAGCTAATAAAGAGAAATTTATAGCGCATCAAAAGCGCTAAGAGTAGAATATTATCCTTGAATCTGTTTTTTAAGAGTTTTACCTGGTTTAAAACGAACACCATATTTTGCGGCAACTTTAACTTTTGTAGTTGTTCCTGGAATATATATCTCTCTGGCATTTTTCTTAACAGGCTCAAATGAACCAAAACCTAAAAATGATACTGCTTCTCTATTTTTTAAACAATCTACAATAGTATCTAGCATACTATTTACAACAAGTTCTGTATCTGTTCTTGAAAGACCTGTTTTTTCTGCAACCTCACTTATTAAAACTGATTTTTTCATCATCTCTCCTAAATAAATATTAATCTATTACGTAATAGTATCACAATTTACTATAAAATCAACCCCTCAAAAAGCCCAAAATAAGGGGCTGATTTTAAGAGTATCCATAAAATGGACATATTGAAAATATTTATTAATATTATATTTTATAGAAAAATTTTTTTTTGTGTCATTATGTAACATTTATATTATTAATAATACCAAATTATTGAACTTTTTAATGATAAGAGAAAAATCTATTAATATAAAAAAATGAAATCTTAGAACTCTCTTTAACTTAAAATATGTATAATTACATAATATAAAGTATATGCCAATATATTTAATTATAGATAGTAAAGTTGATATTTTCCTAATATATTTAGTATATTTTAGTGCTATATTTAACTTATAAATATTGTAAATATTGGTATTAAATTAGAGTTTAGTTAAAATTGTATAAATTGGAGCCATATAATGATAAGAGTTGTAAAAAGAAATGGTAGAATAGAGTCTTTAGATGTAACAAAAATTCAAAAATATACCTCTGCTGCAGTAGAGGGTTTAAGTGGAGTTAATCAAAGTGAGCTAGAAGTAGATGCAAAGCTCCACTTTAAAGATATGATTACTACAAAAGAGATTCAAGAGTCTTTAATTAAAACAGCAGTTGATAAAATAGATATAGATAGACCAAATTGGACTTTTGTAGCAGCAAGACTATTTCTTTATGATATCTATCATAGAGCTTCTGGTTTTACAGGATATACACATTTAAAAGAGTATTTTGAGCGTGGAGAGAAGGAAGGACGCTTAATTCCTGGGCTTAAAGATAAATATGATTTAGATGATTTAAACAACTATATCAAGCCAGAGCGTGATTTGCAATTTACTTATCTTGGTTTAAAAACACTTTATGATAGATATTTAATCAAAGATAAACAAGGCGAACCTATAGAGTTGCCACAACAGATGTTTATGGCAGTTGCTATGTTTTTGGCTCAAAATGAGTTTGATTGTCAAAGTTGGGCAAAAAGATTTTATGATATTTTAAGCAAATTTGAGGTTATGGCAGCAACTCCAACGCTAAGTAATGCAAGAACTACTCGCCACCAATTAAGCAGTTGCTATATTGGTTCAACTCCAGATAATATAGAAGGTATTTTTGATGGCTACAAAGAGATGGCGCTTCTATCAAAATTTGGTGGTGGAATTGGCTGGGATTGGAGCTTGGTTCGTGGTATGGGAAGTTATATTGACGGACACAAACACGCAGCTGGTGGAATTGTGCCATTTTTAAAAATAGCAAATGATGTTGCAATTGCAGTTGACCAATTAGGAACTAGAAAAGGTGCAATTGCAGTTTATGTTGAACCTTGGCATATAGATATAAAAGAGTTTTTAGACTTAAAGAAAAACTCTGGCGAAGAGCGAAGAAGAACTCACGATTTATTCCCAGCACTTTGGTTAAATGATTTATTTATGGAGCGTGTAGAAGCAGATAGTATGTGGACACTATTTGACCCATATGAAGTGCCAGAACTTGCAGAACTTTATGGAGATGAGTTTAAAGCAAAATATGAAGAGTTAGAAAAAAGAGAAGACTTAACAAAAGAGATTGTAAGTGCAAAAGAGTTATGGAAAGAGGTTTTAAGAAACTATTTTGAAACAGGAAATCCATTTCTTTGCTTTAAAGATAGTGCAAACCGTGCTAACCCAAACAAACATACTGGTATTATTAGAAGCTCAAACCTATGCACCGAAATTTTCCAAAATACAAGCCCAAATTATTATAAAATTAGAGTTAAATTTAATGATGGTAGTATAAATCTTTATGATGAAGATGATGAAGTAACAGTAGATAGTGGTATTACAAAAAAAGCCAAAAAGATAACAGCACTTGATTCAATTGATGGCAAAGAGATATTTATAGTAGATAAAGAGAAGTTTGATGGCGATACAGCAGTATGTAACCTTGCAAGTATAAACTTATCTAAAATTAATAGTTATGAAGATATAGAGCGCGTTGTGCCAGTTGCGATTAGAATGCTTGATAATGTAATTGATTTAAACTTTTACCCACTAGAAAAAGTTAAAAAAACAAATCTAAAAACTCGTGCAATTGGACTTGGAGTAATGGGCGAGGCTCAAATGTTGGCAGAAGCTGGAGTTGAGTGGGGAAGTAATGAACACTTTAGAAAAATAGATGAAGTTATGGAAGCAGTTAGCTACAATGCGATTAAAGCATCAAGTGATATTGCGCTTGAGAAAGGTAGCTATAGCGAATTTGAAGGCTCAGATTGGCAAAAGGGTATTTTCCCAATTGATAAAGCCAATGAAGAGGCTTGTAAATTAGTTGATAGAGGTGGACTCTTTGGATACCACTATGACTGGAATGCACTTAAGCAGAAGGTTAAAAGTGATGGTATGAGAAATGGCTATTTAATGGCAGTAGCACCTACTAGCTCTATCTCAATTTTAACAGGCACAACCCAAGCAATTGAGCCAATATTTAAAAGAAAGTGGTTTGAGGTAAATTTAAGTGGTGAAATACCAGTAACTGCGCCAAATCTAAGTCCAGATACATGGGCATATTATATAAGTAGTTATGATTTAGACCAAAGAGTAATCATAAAAGCTGGTGCAATTAGACAAAAGTGGATAGACCAAGGACAAAGTTTAAATATATTTATTCGCTTAGATAAAGCAAGTGGTAAATACCTTAATGATATATATATGACAGCTTGGAGATATGGGCTTAAATCTACATATTATCTGCGTTCTCAATCACCAGAAGCACTCCAAGATACAGGCTATACAGAAGATAGAAGTATGGAGTGTATTGGGTGTCAATAGCAAAGCGCTACAAAAACTTAGATAGCTCTAATAAGTTTTTAATACTCTTTCCTCTATGGCTTATTGTATTATTTGGGCTATTTTACTGGGGGAATTACTACTCACTATGTCCAATTGGTAAAGTTATAGATAGCGCTCAAAGAGGCGTTATAATGCCAATACTAGATACTGTTTTATCTAACCCTATAGTTAATTATGATATTGTTATTAATCCAAAATATAGAATTGTAATTACTCCAGAATGCAATGGAATAATACCTTTTTTAATGATTTTAGCAGCAATTATAGCATATAGCTGCCAAAAAAAGCGTAAAATAATTTGGGCAGTATTGAGCTATTTTGTAATTAGTATTGTAAATTTAATACGCTTAATTTTAGTTGTAAAGATAGTTGACATATTTGGAGTTGACAGCTTTCATTTAGTCCATGATATCGGTGGGAATATACTTTTAATCTTGACAGGAAGTGGACTATTTTTACTTTATATAAGAGGTTGTTTTGTAATTGAGAATGGAAAATGAAGAATTGAGAATTGAGAATTGAAAGTGATTTATTTTTGGTTTTTGGAAGTGAGGCTTTAGCCTCACCTTAGAGTTTGTAGTGGGTAGTGATTGTAATTGAGAATTGAGGGGTTGGAGTTAGTTTTAAAGGTATTTAATGAATAAAAAATTAATAGATTTTTCTAAATTTAGCTCTATTAAAATTGGACCAAAAGTTGAAGTTTTAGTAATTGAGCGGGGTGATAAAATTCCAAATAATAGATTTTTAGTTGGTGGTGCAAATAATTTATTAGTTTCTCCAATGCCACCACCTTTAATGATGCTTGGTAAAAGCTATGACTATATAGAGATTAAAGATAACTTTTTAGAGGTAGGTTGCGCTACAAAAACAGGGAGATTACTTAGTTTTGCCAAAAAGCATAACATTGCAAATTTAGAATTTATTGCAAAGCTTCCAGGAACAATTGGTGGAATGGTGGCTATGAATGCAGGAGTTAAGAGCTATGAAATTTTTAATATAATTAAAAGAGTGAAAATTAATGGAGTATGGGTAGATAAAAAAGATATTAAATATGGCTACCGTTTTGCAAAACTCAATGGCATTGCAACAGCCATTGAGCTTAATTTAGAGTATGGTTATAGCCAAGAGTTAAGAGATGAACTTTTAAAATTAAGAAATAACCAACCAAAAGAGCCAAGTGCAGGAAGTGCATTTAAAAATCCAAAAGATGATTTTGCAGGACGATTAATTCAAGAGGTAGGATTAAAAGGATATAGAGTTGGCAATATGGCATTTAGCCAAATTCATGCAAATTTTTTGGTAAATTTAGGCTCTGGAACTTTTCAAGAGGCAATGGAGTTAATAGAGTTGGCAAAATCTAAAGTAAAAGATAAATTTAATATAGAGTTAAAAGAGGAGATTAAAATAGTTTAAAAATAGTTAATTTCAATTTTTATGAAATTAAAATAGCGAATATATGCTCTTTTATTTTATACTTTATAAAAAAATGGTAAAATTAGCCAAATAATAATATGGAGATATTTATGGTATTTATAGAAGATGTTTATGCAGATGAGGTTTTAGATAGCAGGGGTAATCCAACAGTTAGAGCAACTGTAGTTTTAAGTGATGGAACTAAAGAGAGTGCAATTGTTCCAAGTGGTGCAAGCACAGGTAAAAGAGAGGCGCTTGAGCTTAGAGATGGCGGTGATAGATACTTAGGAAAAGGTGTGCTAAAAGCAGTGCAAAATGTAAATGAAGCAATTGCAGAAGCAGTTATTGGAATGAGTCCATTTAATCAAGCTGAAGTTGACTTAACAATGAAAGAGCTTGATGGCACTGCTAATTACTCAAATCTTGGTGCAAATGCAGTGCTTGGTGTTTCTATGGCAGTAGCTCGTGCAGCTGCTAGTAGCCTTAAAATGCCACTTTATCGCTATTTGGGTGGTGCAAATGCAGTAGTGATGCCAGTTCCTATGTTTAATATTATTAATGGTGGAGAACACGCAAATAACTCTGTTGATTTCCAAGAGTATATGATTATGCCAATTGGTTTTGATAGTTTTGATGAAGGTTTAAGAGCAGTTAGCGAAATTTATCATAACCTTAAAAAGATAATTGATGAAATGGGTGAAAGCACAGCAGTTGGTGATGAGGGTGGCTTTGCACCAAACTTAAAGAGCAATGAAGAGCCAATTGAAGTTATTATGAGTGCAATTAATAAAGCTGGTTATAAAGCTGGTGAGCAAATTGTATTAGCACTTGATGTTGCAAGTAGTGAACTTGTAAATGATGAAGGTAAATATGTGCTAAAAAGCGAGAATAAGGAGCTTACAAGTAGTGAGCTAATTAGCTATTATGAAAATTTAATTAGCAAATATCCAATTGTATCAATTGAAGATGGCTTAAGCGAAGATGATTGGGATGGCTGGGCTGAGATGACAGATAGAATTGGCGATAAAGTTCAGCTAGTTGGAGATGATCTGTTTGTAACAAATGCTGATATTTTAAGTGAGGGTATTAACAAAGGTATTGCAAACTCTATTTTAATTAAGCCAAATCAAATTGGAAGTGTAAGTGAAACTATGATGACAGTTCGCCTTGCTCAAAGAAATGGTTACACTTGTGTAATGAGCCACAGAAGTGGAGAGAGTGAAGATGCATTTATTGCAGACTTTGCAGTTGCTTTAAATACAGCTCAAATAAAAACTGGCTCAACTGCAAGAAGTGATAGAATTGCAAAATATAATCGCCTTCTTGAAATTCAAAGAGAGCTTGGACAATTTGAATATTTAGGAAAAGAGCTATTTGGTGAGTAATTTAGAGAGTTTAGAGCAAGAGAAGCTACAAAACCCAAAAAAGGGTTTTGATTTCTCTGGCGTAATTAAATTTGTAATTTTACTTATATTTATGGGTTACTTTTACTCTATTTTTTTTGGAGAGAGTTCTATTGGTGTATTGCTTGATGCAAAAGATAGAGAGGCAAAATTAGTAACAGAGTATAATAAACTCCAAAACGAAAACCAAAAACTACAAAAAAAACACTTTGAACTTATACAGTTAACTCCTCAAGAGGATAGCTTTTAAAAAATTAACATTCACTTAACAATTCATCGCTATAATCCAAACAAAAAAAGGTTTGGAAAATGAAAAAAATTGTTACTTTTCTTACTATTTTAGTAGTTGTTATTTATGCGCAAATGCCAATGTCTAAGGGGCTACATATGCCAAAAAACTTTAGAGCGGTGCCTTTTGATAAAGCTCAAATTTTGCAAAAAGGTCCTGCCAAAATGTTTTGTGTTAAGTGTGGTATGACTTTGCCTATGTTTTATAAAACAAATCATGCAGCAAAAGTAGATGGCAAAATGGAGCAGTTTTGCTCAATGTATTGCCTAATTCAAGAGTTAAAGAGCGGTAAAAAAGTCGAAGATATTCAAGTTGTAGATAACAGCACACTAAAATTTATTCCAGTTAGCAAGGCATGGTATGTAGTAGGTAGTTCAAAACCAGCTACTATGGCTAAAAAAGTTAGTAAATATGCCTTTGGAACAAAAGAAGCAGCAGAGGCTTTTGCAAAAAAATTTGGTGGAAAAGTAATGAAGTTTAAAGATGCCCTAAAGTTAGCAGAAGCAGATTTTGATAGCGATACAAAAGCTAAAAAAATGCGCCAAGCAAAAATGAAAAAAATGGGTAAAATGATTTTTGCTAAAAAGTGTAAAGCAATAGATAAAAAATTTAACACTCCAGCAGAAGCAAAATCATACATAATAGAACACAAAAGCTGCACAATGCTCAAAGGCAAAGCTCTACAAGCAGTAGGATTATATTTAACTAAATAGATAGCAAAATGCTCTCTATTTACAAATAACTTACCAAGCAGAGGTTG
>JAMONW010000045.1 GCA_027066355.1 Campylobacteraceae bacterium | reverse complement strand
TTATTTTATATGTTTGCATACCATCAATTCCCAACTTCCAACTCCCTAATTCTCACCTCTTACTTCTTACCTTTTACTTGCTACTTGCTACTTTTAAACAAAAAGCCCACCTAAAATTGAGCCATCTATATTTATTGGTAGCTCTTTTGGTAGTAAAATATTGTATCTTCCTAAATTTTTATCTATTCTAGCAAGTAGTGGCTGGTTTGCAAAGGCTATGCCACTTAGTGCTATATGATTTGTTTTTACTTTTGTAAATATTTGTTGGACTATTTCAGCAATATAATCTCCAAAAGATTCATAAATACTGTAGCATATTAAATTAGCCTCGACACCTGCAATTTTATAGCTTAATATACTTGCTAAAAAGGCGTAATAGTCAAATTTACTCTCATTTAATTTACAATCAATTTGTATTCCACCTTTTCCCATAAAGTGCAAAGATTCACTTGATATTCCATTAAAACTTTCATCTTTAAGTTCTAAAATAATTGCTACTACACTAAAAAAATCTATATCTTTATCAAGCTTCATTAATCTATTATAAAGCTTTGGAAACATAATTTTAAAGTTCTCTACCAATCTATCTGAACCCTCTCTTAAAAGCCTAATTTTACCTAAAATATTTTGGCTATTAAAACTACTTGGTGTAATTAAATCAGCGACACTTTTTCCATTATAATAACTAAAGTGTAAACGGTTGTCAAAGTGAATTGCCACTACTTTTTCATTTAGTAAACTATTTTGTGCAATTACAGAAAGAATAGTTGCTTTAACATCACTAAACTCATAAACTCTATTTGTATTAAATGGGTTTTTATCACCCTTTTGTAGATATAGCACCTTTGGCTCTTGTAAATCAAAAAGTTCAATATTATCAACCAAGTTTACACTATCAACTCTATTTACAATTTTTTTATTAGCAACTACTACTCTTTTATCTGGATTTTCAACAACTAATGGAAATATAGAGCGCTCTCCACTTACAAAAAAGTGTAAATCTTGATTGATAAAAAGTTGACAATCCTCTTGTTTTGTTGTAGGCAGATTGTAATCAACTAAAAAGTCAGCCTCTGTGCTACTTGTGGCATCTTCATAGCAAATATAATCAATTCCTAAATTTACAAGCTCTTTTGCAAGAAGAATACTCATAGCATCATCTGCATACTTTACAAAAGTATTAAAAGGAAAAAACTCTTTTATCTCTTGCGATTTTGTAGCAACTCTAAGAAGTGGACGCTCAATACTTAATATTGCATTAAACTCTTGAGGTATAAGCATTAAATGAGTATTTATAGCATTTGCATTGCACATTAAAAGTTTGGTATTTGGGTTAATTAAATCACTATTAGCCTTATAAAGTAATCTATATCCATTTAGGGTTTTAAATAGTATTGTTTTGCCCTTGCTTAGAGCCTTTGCACTAACTTCAAAAAGTTTTCTAAACTCACCTTTAGAGTTGGCAAATCTCTCACTCTTTTTATCTAACATTCTAAGAGCAACTCCGCACTCAATACATGAAATTAGTGGATAATTCTCTCTAAAAGGATTACTCTTAAGCTCCTCTTGGCAACTTTTACATGGTTTAAAAAAATTAAGTAGAGTATTCTCTCTAATAAATGGGTATTTATCTAAAAATGGATGTTGAGTTCCACAACTATTGCAAGATGTAAATGGGTAGTAGTAGCGATTTGAGCTAATATCAAACATCTCTTTTTGACAATTTGGACATAAAGCAATATTTAGTGGAGTATAGATAGCCTCTATCTCTTGAATATCTGGTAAAGTATCGCTAAAGTAGTGTTTGCTACCCTTCATATATAAAGAGGCTGGTAAAATTTGTTCTAAACCAAGCAAAAACTCCTCTAGCTTCTCTTGCTCTTTTTCTAAAACCAAATATATAGCACTATTTGATTGCATAACCTGCGCACTTACACCACTTTTTTTAACATAAGCAACTATTAAATTTTTTATATAACTTTTATTTGAATTAAACTCTATTTCAAAAATAAAATACATCTTTTTCCTTTTTTTTAGTTTTGCTTTGCAAGAATAGACCAAGAGCTGAGGCATAGAGCTAAGAGCTTTTTTAGATTTTGGAACAAGTCTAAAATAACGGTTGTTTTATTGTTTCTACAAAACAAGAATCCAAATAAGAAAAAAGGCTCTTGTAGTTGCACTCTCTTTGAGAAAGCCTCACCTCCAAAAGGCTCTAAGCCCTCAGCTCTTAGCTTTTAGCTAAGCTAAAAAACCCTATCATTTACTGGATTTGCTACCTCATTAATTATCTCTTTAAAGCTTTTTATACTCTCTTTTGGCTTTAATTCTATTCCCTCTTTTTTTAGCACTTGTAGAGTTTTTTCTAGCAGTTTTGGCATATTTTCTAATACTGTATTGCTTAAGCCATTTTTAACATCTTCTATATTTTTTGGGGTCATTGTTACAAACTCTATATCTGCCATATCCTCTTTTACAGAGCAAATTTCAATCATCATCGCAACTTCTACTTCGTTTGCAGTTTGGCGAATTTGTCCCATTTTAAGCATTTCATCTGCACTATAGTTAAAAATCTCTCCAGCATTTGCCTCTTTTGAGTTGGTGCTAATAATTATTAATTTATCAAACTCTTGATAGTAGCTCATCAATCCAAATCCCATTAAGCCACCATCAACAATCTCTAAATTATTTGGTATTTTATAGTTTGCTTCAATATATTTTGCCAAATAGGTGCCAAGCCCCTCATCGCAAAACATAATATTACCCATACCTATTAGTGCTATTTTTCTCAATAATATCCTTTTTAAAAGCCTTGGCTTTTAGCTTAGAGCATAGAGCAGAGAGCTTAGAGCTTTTGAGATTCCGGATTAAGTCCAGAATGACGGGTGTTTTGTCATTCCCACGAAAGTGGGAATCTAAACAGTGAGGCTCTTGTGTTTGCACTCTCTTTGAGAAAGTCTCATCTCCAAAAAAAAGCTCTCAGCTCTTGGCTCTACGCTCTTAGCGTAAAGTGAGCAACGCTCACTTTACTTCTTAACATACTTACTACCACCAAATGCGATAGAAATATCTCCCTCTTGCCAATATATTGTTCTCCACACTTGGTAATATATATGAAACATCACCCAAATAATAATAAACCACATTGTAATATGATGAACTTTTCTTACATCCATAATATTAGCACCTGTTGCAGTCGAACCCATTATCCAATTGCTAACTGGCACAGTCCAATCTGTTGCAATATGAAGCATCCAAGGCCACCAAGTTCCAATACTACTCTCTCCACTCTCAAGTCCATGCACATAGAGTTGCAATCCCGTAAAAAGCATCCAAGCAAGTAGTAGATGAAAAATTGTAAAATAGATTGCATTAAAGCTATCTAGGTGGCTTGAATCAAACTTTTTACTTCTATTTAGAGTAATTAAATTAATAAATACTGCAAAAAACTCTTTTATATTTTTGCCTGTTGGAAGCACCTTTTTATATGTCTTTTCAAATCTTGAAAAGAAGTATAAATAAGCCACAATAATTGATGTAACATCAAAAATAATCGCTACCATAAAGTGTCCCCATCTATTCCACGCCATTACATACTTATCAACTGCTGGTTGGGCAATTAGTGTTTCATAGTATGGGTGTCCAATATAAAGCCCTGTTGCAATTGCAACTATCATAGAGAAAAAGTTTACCCAGTGGATAATTCTCATCGCACCAGTCATTCTCTCTACTTTTTTATATCCTGCTTTAGCCATTTTTGCCCCCTTAAATCATACAAGTTGG
>JAMONW010000044.1 GCA_027066355.1 Campylobacteraceae bacterium | reverse complement strand
TTTCCACTAAATTTCACTTCTTTTCCTTTTTAATTGAATTATGTAATTATATCAAAAAGCTAATATTTTACTCTTTTCTAAAATATATAAAAAACACTTTCAAAAATTCTTACCTTTTACTTTTTAGCTCTTACTTCCTTACAATAAGGCTCTCATCCATCTCTTTTGGCTTTTCTAGCTCCATAAGCTCTAAAATAGTTGGTGCTATATTATTTAGTCCACCACCACTTTTTAATTTTTTAACTTTTGGGGAAATAACAAATGCCCACACCTCACCAACAGTGTGATTTGTAAGAATATTTCCATTCTCATCTATCATCTCTTCGCAATTTCCATGATCTGATGTTAAAATAACATTATACTCTTTCTCTTTTGCAACTTCTAAGATTTTTCCTATTTGTTCATCTACAGTTTCTACTGCTTTTACTGCCGCTTCAAATACGCCCGTATGCCCTACCATATCGCCATTTGCAAAGTTTACTACTATAAAATCATAATCCTCTTTCATAGCAACTCTAACTGCATTGCCAACTTCTGGTGCTGACATTTGGGGTTTTAAGTCGTAAGTTGCAACCTTTGGACTAGGAATTAATACCCTACTCTCATTCTCATAAGGCTCTTCTATTCCACCATTAAAAAAGAAAGTTACATGTGCATACTTTTCTGTTTCTGCAGTGTGAAGTTGGCTTAAACCTTCGCAACTAATTATCTCTGCTAATGTATTTTTAGGCGCCTCTTTTGGGAACATTACAGGGTAATTAAATGTTTTATCATACTCTGTCATTGTAGCAATATGCAACTCTATATCTTTACGCTCAAACTCATTAAACTCTTTTGCCCCAAGAGCTGTTGTAATTTCTCGCACTCTATCGCTTCTAAAGTTTGCAACAACTACTCCATCTCCATTTTGCATTCCATCATATCCTTCAAATGCAGTTGGCTCTATAAACTCATCTGTAATATCTTTTGCATAGCTTTGTTCAATATACTCTAGTGGAGTTATATCACTTTTTGGAGTAGCATTTACAATAGCATCATAACCCCTTTTTACTCTATCCCACCTATTATCTCTATCCATTGTGTAGTAGCGCCCACTAACTGTTGCAATTTTTATACTATTATCACAAATCTCTTCTAGCTGCTTAAGATAAATTGGCGCACTTGTTGGCGATACATCACGCCCATCTGTAATTGGATGCAACCACACCATTTTACCAGCACTTTTAGCAATTTTTGCCAAACCAATAATATGCTCTATATGAGAATGCACCCCACCATCGCTTAGTAATCCAATTATATGAATAGTATCACTACTACTTAAAATACTATTTAGTGCTTCATTTTTAGCTAAAGAGCCATCTTTTAAAGCTAGTGAAATTTTTACTAAATCTTGATAAAGCACTCTGCCACTTCCAAGAGTCATATGCCCAACTTCACTATTTCCCATCTGACCCTCTGGCAAACCAACGCTTAAGCCATGAGTAGAAATTAAAGTATGTGGCACCTCTTTAAATAGCTTATCATATGTTGGTGTATCTGCTGCTTCAAACGCATTTGCTTTACTATTTGGCTTATATCCTATACCATCTGTTATAATTAATAGCGTCTTTTTAGACATTTAGTATATCCTTTTGAAATATCTTTGCTTATTATAAAATTTTTTTAGTAAAATACCATTAATATTATTTTAAAAAGTTGAAAGTTGGCTAAATGTTTTATTACTTTTATGAATTACTCAATATAAATATTTTTCAATATATTTCTGTTAGGGCTGGTATAGCCTTTTTTATCGCTCTATCTTTAACTATGTTTTTAATGCCAAAATATATAAAATGGGCAAAATCCAAAAAAGCAAACCAACCAATAAATAAGTGGGTTAAAGCCCATGAAAATAAAAAATTCACACCTACAATGGGTGGTGCAATATTTATTTTAGCAACAATTATAGCTTCGCTATTTACTATTAAAATAAATAACCTTTATGCAATTGGTGGACTTATTACACTTATAGGGTTTGCAGCTGTAGGTATGAAAGATGATTTAGGAAAAATATTAAGTGGAGATAACCTACAAGGTCTAAGCGCCAAAGCAAAAATGGGACTTTTAATTATTATATCACTTATAGTATCTTTAATCTTATATTTCAATGGAATGCCAACTACATTTTATGTTCCTTTTATAAAAACTCCTCTATTTGATATGGGCTACTACTCAATAGCTCTATGGGTAGTTGTAATGATAGCTTCAAGTAATGCTGTAAATTTAACCGATGGATTAGATGGCTTAGCAACAGTTCCAACTATAATAGCCCTATCAACTTTAGGTATTATTGTATATATTATGGGACATGCAATATTCTCTAGCTACCTGCTATTGCCAAATATTAAAGGTATTGGTGAAGTTGTTATAATTGCAGCAGCACTTGCAGGTGGACTACTTGGCTTTTTATGGTATAACTCATATCCAGCAGAGGTATTTATGGGAGATACTGGCTCTTTGGCAATTGGAGCATTTTTGGGTTATATGGCAATTTTAGCAAAGAGTGAAATTTTATTAATTTTAATTGGTATTATTTTTGTTATAGAAACTGTATCTGTAATTTTGCAAGTAGGTAGCTATAAATTAAGAAAAAAGAGAATCTTTTTGATGGCACCTATCCATCATCACTTTGAGATGAAGGGTTGGGATGAATCTAAAATTATAGTTCGCTTTTGGATGATAGCTATGGTTGCAAACCTAATTGCACTAATTACATTAAAGATTAGATAATGATAAACAAAGATAAATTAGCCCTATTTGGCTATGGTAAAACAACAAAGGCAATTTCTAAGCTTTTAGCTGGAGAGTGTATATTTTTTGATGATAATACAAAAGAGTTAAAAGTAGATGAATTAAATAATAAAATCTATCCAGCAAATGAGTTTCAAAATAAAGATTTTGAGCTAGAGATTGCAACACCCTCTTTATATCCTAACAATCCTTTAGTAAAAAATGCAAAAAATTTAATAAGTGAGTATGATTTTTTTCTAAGCAACTACTATAATTTAGAAAAAAAACCATACACAATTTGGATTAGTGGCACAAATGGCAAAACTACAACAACTCAAATGACAACACACCTATTAAGTAAAAAAGGGGCATTAAGTGGAGGAAATATTGGCACACCTCTAGCAGAATTAATTAACAAAAATGCACCTATTTGGGTGCTAGAAACTAGCTCTTTTACTTTGCACCATACAAAAGAGGCAAAGCCAAATATCTATATGCTTTTACCAATTACACCAGACCACCTAGATTGGCATGGCTCTAAAGAGGCTTACATTGCAGACAAACTAAAGCCACTAGAGTTTATGCAAGAGGGAGAATTGGCACTAATTCCAAAAGGTTTACCTTTGCCTCAAACAAATGCTTGGGTTGTAGAGTATAAAGGGGCAGAAGATTTAGCTAAAAAATTTGATATAGATGTATCTAAAATTAAATTTGAAGGTGCATTTTTATTAGATAGCCTATTTGCCCTAATTACAACAAAAGTTCTTTTTGATGAAATAGACTACAACTTAATAAATAGCTTTAAAGTAGATGCTCATCGCCAAGAAAAACTCACTGATAGCCAAAATAGAGTATGGATAAATGATTCAAAAGCAACTAATATCGATGCAACTATACAACTTTTAGAACTTTATAAAAACAAGGAGCTACACCTAATTTTAGGTGGTGATGATAAAGGCGTTGACTTAAATGAACTTTTTGAATATTTAAAGCATCTAAATTTAACAATTTATGCAATTGGCTCAAATACTAAGAAACTAGAGCAATTATCTAAAAAATACAACATTAAATGCCAAGCTCATCACTACCTAAATAGTGCAGTAGAAGCCATCAATAAAGTGCATAATATTAACACTATAGCCCTTCTTGCACCAGCAGCATCAAGTTTGGATCAATTTAACTCTTACGCACAAAGAGGAGATGAGTTTAAAAGTTTTGTAAAATCACTATAAAGCTTTTAAATTAAGTTTTAATTAAGCTTATTTAGCTAAAATTTCACTCACTTAATTGTGGCACTGTAGCTCAGTCGGTAGAGCAAGGGATTGAAAATCCCTGTGTCGGCGGTTCGATTCCGTCCAGGGCCACCACTTTTTAATATCCATTTTTAATCACTTTTTGTCCAAATTTATCTAATTAATTTATACTATTTTTTTATAATTTAACTTATTATCTATATCTAAAGTTAGAATGTTTCGCTTCTATACATCACTATTATATAAATGTTCAAAAAGTTACACTTACAAAAAAAAGAGTCAAATCAAGAGAAAAATTTTTTGAATTAATAGCCTAAATGGTAAAATGAATCTATCAAAATAAAACCAATTTAGGAGAAAAAATGAGCAATCAATTTGAACAAGATTCACTACAATACCATAGAGCGCAAAGCGAATTTGATACAAACGGAAAAACAGGAACACTTTTAACAAAACCTTGTAACACAGAAAAAGAGTTATCAATGGCATATAGCCCGGGTGTTGCTTTCCCTTGCCTTGAAATAGAAAAAGATATAGATAAAGCTTATGAATATACAAATAAGGGTAACTTAGTAGCAGTTGTTAGTGATGGAACTGCAGTTCTTGGTTTAGGAGATATTGGGCATTTAGCAGGTAAACCAGTAATGGAAGGTAAGGGTGTTTTATTTAAAACATTTGCAAATGTTGATGCAGTTGATATTGAACTAAACACAAAAGATGTTGATGAAATTGTAAATATTGTTGCTGCTATGGCTGATAGCTTTGGTGGTGTAAACTTAGAAGATATTTCAGCTCCAAGATGTTTTGAAATTGAAGAGAGATTAAAAGAGATTTGTAATGTTCCAGTATTCCACGATGACCAACACGGAACAGCAGTTATTACAACAGCTGGTTTAATTAATGTTTTAGAGATGAGTGGCAAACCAGCAGAAGATTTAAAAGTTGTTGTTATTGGTGCAGGAGCTAGTGGAATTGCTTGTGCAAATATGTATAAAGCACTTGGTGTTAAAAATATTACTATGCTAGATAGCAAAGGTGTAATTCATAGTGGTAGAGATGATTTAAACAAATATAAGCAACAATTTGCATTTGAAACACCAGATAGAACACTTGAAGATGCAATGAAAGATGCAGATATGGTTTTAGGACTTAGTGGACCAGATTTAATTAAACCTGAATGGGTTAAAACAATGAGCGATAAAAGCCCAATTATATTTGCTTGTGCTAACCCAACTCCAGAAATTATGCCACCACTTGCAAAAGAGGCTCGTCCTGATTTAATTATTGGAACAGGAAGAAGCGATTTCCCTAACCAAGTAAATAATGTTCTTGGATTCCCTCAAATTTTCCGTGGTGCTTTAGATGTTAGAGCAACTAAAATTACAGAAAATATGAAAATGGCAGCTTCAAGAGCTTTAGCAGCACTTGCAAAAGAGCCAGTTCCTGAGCATGTTCAAAAAGCTCACGGTAGAGATGATATGACATTTGGACCAGAGTATATTATTCCATCTCCATTTGATAGAAGAGTTCTTGTATATGTAGCATCTGCAGTTGCTGAAGCTGCTATTAAAGATGGTGTAGCAAGAGTAAAAGATTTCGATATTGAAGCTTACAAAGAGAAGTTACAAAGATTAGCAGACCACTTAGACGGTAAACTATAATCTCTCTTATGGGAGTTATACTCCCATATTAATAAAATAAATTAATCTAAAAGTTCTAATATATCTTCAAATTTTTTAGTTATCTCTTCGGCTTGAACTAATCCTTCAAACAATATTTTATCATCTAAAACAAAAGTAGGATCTACTCTTATCCCTTTTTTTATAGCTTCTAAAGTATTACTTTCATAATTAAATTCCACTCTAATTGGTAAATGTTTTATTGCACAACTTAATCGTTTAGAAAATTTTTCACACTCTATTTTATCACCATATAATACACCAATAAAAAGAGGATACTCTTTAAAAGAGCTATTTAAAACCTCTTTATTCTTCATCTCATGACATAACATTATCTCTTATCTCTATCACTAATATAAGCATACATTGGTATATAAATTAGTGTTAATAGTGTTCCAACCAATAATCCTCCTATTGCAACATCTGCAAGTGGGCTTAAACGCTCTAATCCAACAGCCTCTTCTAAAGCTATTGGCACCATTCCTGCAATTGTAGCAAAGGCAGTCATCATAACAGGTCTAAAACGCACTGTAACACTATCTATAGCACTTTGGAATGGACTTTCTCCTTTTTCTCTATTATGCTGATAAAAATCTATTAACAATATTGCATTTTTTATAATAATTCCAAATAGCAATAATATGCCAAGTAAACTTGGCATACAGCTAGGTTTATTAAAAATCATCATTCCCCAAGCTGCTCCTATTAATGATAGTGGTAATACCAAAATCATAATAAATGCCATTCTTATTGATTTATAAATAGCAATAAGTGCCAAAAGTAAAAGCACTACTCCAAGTCCAATAGCCTTAATCATTCTTTCAAACGAATCACTAATAGTTGCAATATCACCACTTTGCTTAAACTCAAATGACTTTTTATCAATATGCTTTAGAGCCTCTATTGTATCATCTGTAAGGTGTGTTACAGGTCGTCTGCTTCTATAGCCATTCACATCTATTGAGTATAGCAAATTATCACGCTCAATCTTAGAGTATGTTAACTCCTTTTTAATTGTTGCAATTTGAGATAGAGGAATCTCTCCAAATTTAGTGCTAATTGGCAATAGTTTTAGAGTTTCTAAATTTTGGGTAAATCTTTTTTGCAAATATAATCTTATATATTGAGTATTCATAGACTCTAAATTAGCATTAAGTGAAACTATTTGCCCCTTAATTGGAATTTGTGCAGCTACCATATATGGATTTAAACCATACTTTAGAGCTTTGTTTCTATCTATATCTATAACATATTCACTAAAATCTTTACCCCAAGAGGTAGATACAGAAGTTAAGCCCTTTACCTTTTGCATAGCATCTTTAGCCAAATTTGCCTCTTTGCTTAAACCCTCAATATATGGAGAACTAATTCTAGTATCTACTGTAGCTTTTACACTAGAAACTGCCGTTGCTCCAAAATCAAAAACATCATCTTTTTTAATACCATTAAGCTTTGCAAGTTTATCTCTAATTTTATCTTCTAATTGCCAAATTGTAGCATTTCTCTCAAATCTATTTACTGCATATATTGTAATAGAAGCCTCTGTTGGCTCATTTCCACTACCAAGGCTTAAAACTCCAGCTTCACTACCAAATGCAATAGAGCTTCTAATAAGCCAAGGCTCTCTATTTAGCCACTTTAAAAATGGTTTTAACTTCTCTTGAGCGCTCTCTACACTATCATTAGAGCTAAATGCAATTTGAGCTTTAATAATTCCAGTATCCATAGGTGGCATAGCATCTTTTCCAATAGTTGGCATTACTCCCTTTAGAGAAAATATCAAAAATGCCACAACTCCAGCTGTAAGCATCATTCGTCGTGGAAATCTCCAAAAACTTTTTGGATTAGAAAACTTTAAAACACCCTCATAAGGTGCAATTAATCTACCTATACTTTTTTGATAAAGCCACTCAAAACCAAGCTCTATTTTACTTTTTTTAGCTCCATTTTTATAGAGCCATTTTGACAATATAGGAATAAAAGTAACAGACAAAATATAACTTACAATTAGTGCAATAATAAGTGTTGAAATCATCGGTTTAAAAATCTTTTCTGGATAACCACCAACAAACATCAAAGGAAACAAAATTACAATTGTAGCAATAGTTCCAGAAAGCACAGGTGCTAAAACCTCTTTTACACCATGTTTTATAGCATCTTCAAGCTTTTCATGCTCTTGAATTAAATGCCTTTCAATATTCTCAAGCACCACAACTGCATCATCTGTTAGCATACCAAGAGCTAATATAATAGCAGTATAAACAATTATATTTAACTCCCCTCCCATTAACCAAATTACTGCAATTGTAGAGAAAAAGACCATTGGAATAGATAATCCTGCAGCAATAATTGCTCTAATATTACCCAAAAATATCATAATTACAAGTAGTGTATAAATTATAGCATCACGCAATGCCTCAAGCATATTACTATTGGCTTGTTCTACCAAATCTCTTTGAGTATCGCTAATACTAAATTTTATATTTGGATATTTAAGTTTTAGCTTTTTCATCTCAGCTCTAGCAGCATCACTAACATCAAGCACACTGCCTCCAGGCGCTCTTTGTATCGATAAAGCTATAGCATCTTGCCCATTTCCAATATATGCACTTGTTCTTTTTTGATAACTCCACTTAACTTTTGCAATATCTCCAAGGCGTATATTTGGCTTTATTAATAGATTTTTTAGTGCCAAAATATTATCTTTTTCGCCATAAATAGTAACAGTATAAAAACTATTATCACCTTTTATAAAACCTATTGGAATATCTTTGTTATTTGCTTCAATTACCTTAGCTATATCTGCAAAATTTATTCCATATTTTTTGGCTTTGAATGGATCTACTTCAATATTTATAGAGCTTTGATAACCTCCAAAAACCTCAACATTACCAATATTTTTATTACTAAGTAAAGCTGGTTTTATAAAACTATCTGCAATTTTTCTAATTTCGGCTAATGTTATATTTTTATCTTTTGGACTAAGTGCAATTACATCTACTGGCAAAGTAAAATCTCCTGCTGTATAAATTGCTGGATTTACCCCTCTTGGCAACTTTGCTTTAGCAATATTAATTGCATTTGCCACATCAACTGCTGCTGAATTTAAACTCTTTTTATAGCTAAATTCAGCTGATACAATTGAGAAGTTTGGCATATTTATAGAACTTACATCACTTACCAAATTAATACGCGAAAGCTCCTCCTCAATTGGTTTAGATACTGTTGAAGCAGCAACTTTTGCAGTAGCTCCAGGAACTTTTGTAACTACAATTATCTTAGCTGGATTAGCATCTGGAAAAAGGTTTTTAGGTAGTGTCTTTAAGCCAACCACACCCATTATAAAAAAAGCAAAAATAATGCTAAAAAGCATATATGGGCGTTTATAAAAAAAGTCAAAAAACATCTCTAATCCTTATTAATAGCAATTTTTGTGCCACTTAAGAGTTTCAACAAAATATCTGCCTTTTGAACTATAATATTTTCACCATCTTTTAAAGAATTCAATATAACTC
>JAMONW010000043.1 GCA_027066355.1 Campylobacteraceae bacterium | reverse complement strand
TTCACCCTTTGCAACAATCTTAGCCTCTTTTGCTATGGCTTTATCTTTTTGCGCTACAAAGTAATAACTCTTACCATCTCTATTTAAAATTGCATCAAATGGCAATAAATATCCATCTCCATCAAATACTACCACATCAACATCAACAAGCTCTCCACTATTTAATTTGCCATCTACATAAGCTTTATACTCTGCTAAGCCCTGATATGTGCTATGTAAATTTTCTAATTTATATATCTTTTTATTAAAAATAATATCTTTTGCATTTAGCTCTTTGCTTAATCTCAACAAAAGATAAAAACCACTTTTTGCTTTAATATTTAAAAGTGGTTTTCCAGGCATTGCCACCTCACCAACAGAAGCAATTTTTTGAGAAACAATACCATCAATTGGAGAAATTATAGTTCCATAACTTAATTGATTATTTAAGCTTTTTAATTTTGATTTTAAATTTGCAATCTCATTATCCTCTTTTTGCAACTGCTCAATTGACAAACCTTTTGCTTTAAATAGAGCTAAAGAGCGTTTATGTGTTAAAAGTAAATTTTTTAAAGAGATCTTAATACTATTAATTTGTGCTTTTATATCACTAATATCTAATTTTGCTATTACTTCTCCCTTTTTTACACTATCTCCGCTACTTTTTATACTTAAAACTCTTGCTGGAATTTTAGAAGATATACTCAAATCATTTGCATTTTTTGCAGTAGCTAAGTATGGTAGAGTTAAAACTACTTTTTCTTTATGTGCTTTAATTGTATGCACATATATTGGATAAACTTTTGCAACAGGAGTTTTTGACTCTTTTGCTTTTTTTGCTTCTATTGCCTTTTTTCCTGCAAATACTAAAATAGCAACAACTATTAGTGCTACTAAAATTTTTATTAAAAGTGCTAATTTTTTCATCTAAAAATCCTTTCTAAATTGTTTCCATAAAGCATAGCTAATTGGGCTTGAGTTTCAGTAATTTTAGCTTTTACCTTAAAAATATTTGCCTCTTGATATATTAAATCATCTTGGTATCTTAAATACTCTTCTATACTCATCATCTGGTTTTCATAACTAACTCTTGCAATATTTAAAAGTCTTCTTTTATTTTTAATACTTTTTGCATAATATCTTTTCTCTTTATAAAGCATTATTAAACTTTTTTGCAATCTTTTTGCCTTGGCTTTTAATTCATCTTCTATCTTTTTAATCACTATTTTGCTTTTTAAGACTTCTAGTTTTTTAAGCTCTATATTTTCATTTAACTCTTTATTATAAAGTGGAATATTTGCATCAATCCCAATAGAACCATAGTTTTCATGCACTAAAGAGTCTGTATTATAGGCATTTGTTTGAGAAAGAGTATAGCTTGAATGCATTGTAACAGTTGGGTATCTCTGCTCTTTTGCTGCTTTTGCTCTAAGATAATTTGCCCTTAGAGCAATCTTTAAAGGTTGCAGTGCTAAAAAGCTATTTTTTCTAATTTTTTGCACCTTTTTAATTGCTACTGAATGTTTCAAATATAAACCTGTTAAACTATTAATACTCTCTTTTAACTTCTCTTTAGAGAGCTTAATATCCAATTGACTAATATCTATTTGAGATATTTTATCATCTATTTTAAATAACTCAGACTCTGGCAGTCTGCCTAATTTTATTGCCTTTTTAGTAATTCTTTTAATTGTTAAAAGTCTCTGTTTTTTATGCTTTAAAGCACCTTCAAGCTCCTCTAAATATCTTAAATTTGCATCTGCTCCTACAATAAGTGCTTGATTTTTTATTAAATTTAATCTCTTTTTGGCTCTTTGGCTAAGTTGCATAACTTTAGCACTCTCCTCTAAAGTATAAATAGATTTTACATAAATAGGCATAGAGAAAATTATAGTTTCTTTATAAATATTATGCCCAAAAGGTTGAGGACTATTAGCTAAAAGCTTAGACTCTTTTGGCGTTAGAGGACGCAATGCATTATTAAATGTATAGTGATTAGCACTAAGTTTTAAATTTAGCTTTGGATACAACTTAGCCTCTATAGCCTTTTGATTAACTCTACTTTGCAAAATTGCCAAAATATCACTCTTTGTATGAGCATTTTGTTTTAATTTGTTAAAAAGTGTAGTGAGTGTAGTTGCATTTGCCAAACTTAAACTCAATACAATTAATAAAACTTTCTTCATCTATACCTCCAAGGTTTTTAAAATGGTTTTATAAATATAACTGCATATCTCTTCTATACTATACTCTGTTGCAGAAGGAAAAGATGAGTCAAACTCTTTAGCATCTTCTCTAAGTGGTTTGCTTACTATAAATAGATTTAGTGTGCCAGTTATCATAAAGTGTATAACAATAGAAATATTCTCTCTAAATTCTCCTCTTTTTTGCCCATCTTTTAAAATTGAATCCAAAAGTAAAAAGAGTTGATACATTTTATTCCGCATCTCAAATGGCAAATTCTGCCCATTACTGCTAAGTTCCCTTAAAAGAAGAGGTGGCAAATATGAATATTTAATACAATATTTTGCATATGTTTCTATAAAAATTTTTAAATTATCTTTTGCTCTGCTAGAGTTTTTTATAGCCTCTTTTATAGTGCTATATATATCACTTAAAGTTTTACTCATAACCTCTTCATAAAGCCCTGCTTTGCTTTTATAGTAGTAAAAAATCATAGCTTTATTTATATTACTCTTTTTTGCAATATCATCTAGTGAAGTTTTATGATACCCCTCTTTAGAAAATAGCTCAATTGCATTTTGAATAATCTTTTCTCTACTCTTTTTTGCATCCCTCATAAATTACCTTAACTAACTAGTTGGTTAATTATACAACTATTGCTTTATTATGTCAAGTTATCAAACTAAAATAGTTTAAATATCCAGAACATTTTTAAAATATTTAAAATTAACTCAAGTTATACAATATGAAATAATTTTTTGTATAATATCTAATGGTAAATTATTGGAGTATCTATGGATTATTTAATATTAGCAACAATGGGTTTTATAGCAGCAATAACACCAGGACCTGATATATTTTATGTAATAAGGCAAGGTTTATGCAAAGGAAAAATCCCAGCATATTGGGCAGTTTTTGGTATTTTAAGTGGAAATATTATCTATCTATTGCTTGTTGCAATAGTTGGCTCTACACTTAGTAAAAACCTATATTTTCAACTAATTATTGGTTTTTTAGGCGCTATTTATCTATTTAAAATTGCATATTTAATATTCAATGACACTCCAAATTTAGATAAAAGCTGCGATAACTTCAAGGGTTTTAAAATATATAAAGAAGCACTACTTTTAAACCTATCTAACCCAAAAGCTATGATATTTTTTGCAGTAGTAATAACCCCCTTTATGGCAAAATCTATATTACTATCTTTAGCTTCACTATTTATAGGCATATCATTAGCATTTTTAATTTCTGCCTTTATTAGCTCTAAAATAGACTTAAAAGAGTCTTTACTAATAGCTATTAATAAAACTGCATCTATACTATTTGTAGGCTTTGCAATTTTACTTCTAAACAGTGCTTACAAAGCTTTTAAAAATCTATTTTTATAATTTTAGGCTCTCTTCAAGTGCCTTTTTTACATTTACACTATCTTCTACTTTTATACTATCTTTTTGCATCTCTAAAATTCCGCTAATCTCTTGTTGCTCCATTTTAATACCTTCTGGCACGGCGCTTGAGTGTAGTTGCACAGCGCACTGCTTATAGTTTGGCTCAAAAGATTTTTCGTCAAACTCTGGCAAGGTAATTGCATTTATAAGCTGCTCTCTAAAGTGAAACGGCACAAAGCAAGTTCCCTCTCGGTTGGTTTGGGTTACTTTTACTATAACATCTTCCACCTTTCCTCTATCTCCACTAATTGTTATTCTATCGCCACTTTTTACCTTTAGCTTTTTTGCATCTGCACTATTTAGCTCTATCCACGCCTCTGGCGCTAAATCTTCTAAAATGCCAATAGTGCCTGTTTTTGTGCGTGTATGAAACTGCTCTACGGTTCTGCCTGTATTTAGTATTAACGGGAATGCCTCGCAAACGCTCTCACTTAAACTCTTCCAATCAAGTGGCAATAATTTTGCTTTGCCATCTTGGGTTGGACATGGCATATCATCGCTATAAAGGCGCTTTGTTCCTTTTGGATTTTGCTTATTGCAAGGCCACTGTATGCCTCCTAACTCTTCAATTAACTCATAGCTCATACCACTATAATCACAAAGCCTTCCATAACTTACTCTTTTAATCTCTTCAAACACATCTCTTGGACTATTTAACTCTTTAAATAGCATATCATGCACACCAAAATATTTAGAGAACTCTTTTACAATCTCAAAATCACTCTTTGTATCTTTGTAGTTTGGTTTAGCCTTTTTAGCCAAGTTACAGCGACGCTCACTATTGGTATAACACCCCTCTTTTTCACTCCAAGTTGCCGCGCCAAATACTACATCTGCAATCTGCGCAGTATCGCTTAAAAAGCTATCTTGCACCACTAGTAAATCTAGCTTTTTAAGAACTCTTCTTAATCTATTTTGGTCTGGGTAGCTAACAAGTGGATTGGTTGCTACTACCCACAAAGCCTTAATTTCTCCTCTATCAATAGCCTCTATAATTTGTGGATAAGCATATCCTCTTGCAGTTGGTATAAGCTCTTTATCAACGCCAATAATACTAGCAAACTCGGCTCTATCCTTTGCATTTTTAAAATCTCTATATCCAGGAATTGAGCTTGTAAATCCAAACTCTCTTGTTCCCATTGCATTACACTGCCCAGTAATGCTAAATGGTGATGCACCCTCGCGCCCCAAATTACCAGTAATTAAGCTTAAATTATTAATAGAGCTTACAGTATCAGTTCCAATAGAGCTTTGATTTACTCCCATAGTCCAAGCAATTGTAGCACTATTTGCATTTGCATATAGCCTTGCTATCTCATAAAGCGTTTTAACATCAAGCCCTGTAATATTTGCTACCTCTTGAGGCGGATAGTTTGCCATTATATGCTTTTTAAACTCTTTAAAGCCATTTGTTCTTGATTTTATAAAGCCCTCATCTTCCCAGCCTTGCTCTAAAATAATATAGCATAGCCCATTCATTAGCGCCAAATCACTTCTTGGCTTAATTGGCAAGTAAATATCTGCCATTTGGGCTGTTTTGCTCTTTCTTGGATCAACTACAATAATCTTTTTATTTTTGCGATTTTGTTGCAAATGAAGCTTTAAAATTGGGTGATTATCTGCAATATTAGCCCCAACTAACATTACAACACTAGCCTTAGCTAAATCTTCATAACACCCTGTTGGACCATCGCTTCCAAAGCTCTGCTTATAGCCCATAACCGCACTTGCCATACAAAGTGTTGTATTGCCATCATAGTTATTTGTCTGAAGCCCTAATTGAACAAATTTACCCAAAGAGTAAAACTCTTCAGTTAAAAGCTGCCCTGTTGAAATAACAGCCACTGCCCCTTTGCCATATTTTTCTTGAATCTCTTTAAACTTATTGCTTGTAAGCTTAAATGCTTCATCCCAGCTACTTTGAATTAGTGCGCCATTTTTGCGAATATAAGCCCCTTTAGCTCTGCTAGGCGCATCTACCATCTTATGCTCACTAAGCCCCTTAGGACAAAGCGTTCCAAAATTTACCGGATGCGTTGGATCGCCCTTAGAGTAAACAGCCTTGCCATCTTTAACCCCAACATACATACCACACCCAACACCACAATAGCCACAAGTAGTCCTAACCCAACTATCAGGCGCTTTAGCCTTAGCTACCTTACCAAAAATAGGGTCATCAACTAACTCATACTTCTCCTCTTTTATATCATCACTAAATATTTTGTTTTTTAAATCTTTTAAAAATCTCATTTTATACCTCTAATAGAGTTTTATTAGATTTTATCATAATTTTATACAAAATTTATGCTTATTTGTGGTTAAATTTTAGGCAGTTGTTTATGGTTATACCGACTGATATTATGTATAAATCACCCTTTAAACTGACTGATTTCAAAATTTCTTAAACTATCTAAATAGTAGATTTTTATGCCTTTATAACACCCTAATAGCTTAACATACTACTTATAACACTCTTTAAGTTGCAAATTACAATTAAATTCACAACTTCTACTATTTGAATTTTTACAATGTTCTATGCAACTTTTATACTCACTTTCACATCTGTTATTTGGAGTTGTATTAAGCGATTTATTACTCTTAAAAAGCTCAATAATCTCTGCTCTATCCATCTGTTTTGCTAAATCTAGCGCACTCTTTCCATCACTATTTAATATATTAACATTAGCACCACTATCTAACAAAATTTTTACAATTTCAATATATCCCCAAAAAGATGCAAAATGCAAAGCCGTATTTCCATTCCACCCCTTTGCATTAATATTTGCACCACTTTTTAAAAGCTCTTTTACACTATCTTGTGCGCTAATAAATGCAGCAAAAATAAGTGGAGTATTACCATGCCACCCCTTTAAATTTACATTTGCACCATGCTCTATTAAATATTTTACATTAAAAAAATGGTGTGTATAGGCTGCAAAGTGTAAGGCTCTATTACTGCTCCAACATTTTGCATTAATATCAGCTCCACTATCTACTAAAAACTTTGTAATATCTTCATAACCATAATATGTTGCATAACACAAAGGAGTATTGCCTCTATTATCTTTTAAATTTATGGTAGATTTACTCAAAAGCTCTTTAACTTTTGTTAAATTACCGCTCTTCACAGCATTATGAATAGGAGCTGCACTTAAAATTCCAAAGAGTAAAATTATTAAAAACCTCATAATCATCTCCTATCTAAATTTACCTGTTTTATAACATCTGCTCTGTTTTGCTTCACATATATTTAAGCAACTATCTTCATTAACTTTATCAAAACACTCAAGAGAACAAGTTCTATAATATTTATCACACCATGTGCCACCTCTTATGATAGTAGTTCTCTTTTTATGAACTTTAGAGGTATAGCCAAAACCTCTATTTAGACTCTTTATTACACTATCATACTTCTTTTTTTGATAATTTGGATAACTTAAAATATAAAAAATATGCACACCTCTTTTCTTAAATCCTTTTTGATATGAAATTGTATCTTTATCTATATCTAAAATTGAAATAACATACCACTTGCCAAAATATTTATGAAAACCAAATTTTATATTAGCTCTATTTTTTAAATTATCAAGGGTGTTATAGTATATATTTTTCAAAGGCCTATTATCATTTTTAAAAGCTACAAGAAGAGTTGCTTGATTATCTAAACTTTTAAATAGAGCAAAGTTTTTATCCTCTTTTGAAGGAGTTTTCTTAAAAATAGAAGGCAATGTTAATTTAAAATTGTGAGCCTTATTTATATAAACTCCCCTAGCATTTGTTGAAGAACTAACTGTTGCCTCTAAAAGAGGGTTAATATTGCTATAATCATATCCAAAAGCAATAATTGTTAAAACAACAATATACTTAATCACACTCATTTTATCCTCCTTTTTTTTGATTATATTCCTAAAATCTTTAAAAAAAAATAAAATTTGTTATAATACAAAAATTTCAATTTAAAGGTTTAAATTAATGAGTATAGAGAGTTATTTATCATTTTTAGTTATTGCTATTTTAACAATTACATCTCCTGGACCTGCAATTTTAGTTGCAATTAACAATGGATTAAAGCACAATATGAAAGCAGTTTTT
>JAMONW010000042.1 GCA_027066355.1 Campylobacteraceae bacterium | reverse complement strand
AACCTCAATGGGTGGAATTGTTGGAGCTTTGTATGCTATTGGGCTTAAAGAGAGTGAAATAACTAATATTGTTAGCAATTTTGCCTCAATAACAAAGTGGATGAAGTTTAGTTTTAGTGGTAATGCAATTATAGAAAATAGTAAAATTGAGAAAATTTTTAAAGATATTTTTAATAATATGGAGCTAAAAGATACAAAAATTCCATTAAAAATTATTGCAACTGATTTTGCCACATCTAAAAAGAGAGTATTTAGTGCTAATGATGGGGTTAAAATTGTAGATGCCCTACTTGCTACAATGGCAATACCCGGAATTTTTAGTGAACATATTATTGATAAAAGAGTTTATGTAGATGGCTTTTTATGCGAAAATTTACCTCTATATGAAGCTATACAACCTTTAATTTTGGCTGTTGATGTGCTTGGCAAAAACTCATTTGAAAGTGCTTTGCCAAATAATTTTTTTAAAACCCAAAATGTTTTAGAGATGTTTGAAAAATCTATGAGAACACTAATTTATACACAGACACAAACTAATTTAGAGTGTATTGATAGTAAAGTTATTTTACTTGAACCAAATACAAAAGATTTTAAGACATTCTCATTTGATAAATATGAAACTATAAGAGCTAGAGGGCTTGGGCTACTCTAGCTCTTAAATTATTTAACTGCAATATCACGGCGTTTTTTAGACTCTACTTTTTCAAATTTAACTATAAGCCTTCCATCTTCATATTTTGCATCAATACTATCTCTATCTATATCATCACTTAGATAAAATGCTCTATAAAATTTACCAAATTTACTCTCTAGTAGATAGTAGTCATCCTCTTTTACTTCATTTTTCATTTTGCGTTCAGCTGTTACAATTAGGTAATCTCCCTCAACAGAAACATTAATATCCTCTTTTTTAACACCTGGTAAATCAATTTCAATTGTATAGGTATCTTTTTTGCGATTGTGCATTAAGTTTGCTAAAGGAATATGTCTTGCAACATTTGTAAAAAACTCTTTTGCCTTTTCTACACTCTCTACAATACCGTGTTCTACTTTTTTCTCAACATTTTGTAACTCTTTTGATACTGTTGCCATTTTTACCTCCTTAAAAAACTATTTTCTACTTAATCTCAATTTTTTTAGGCTTTTTCTCTACTTTTTGAACTTTTGGTATTTTAATCTCCAATACTCCATTTTCTGTTTTTGCTTCAATTTTATCTGTATCAACATCTTCTGGTAGATTAAAGCTTCTCTCAAACTTGCCATAAGCACTCTCTACTTTATAGAAGTTTTCATCTTTTTGCTCATCTTTGATTTTACGCTCACCACTAATTGTTAGCACATCTTCATTTACATCAATGCTAATATCCTCTTTTTTTACACCTGGTAATTCAACCTCAATATAATAGGCATCATCACCCTCTCTTGTATTAACTACAGGAATAAAAGCAATATCATTTTTAACATCAGCTGTTGCACTATTTAAAACTTTGTTAAACTGCTCTCTAATTGCTTCTAATTCTGCAAATGGATTATATCCACTAGTTACAATTCTCATAACTAACCTCCTAAACTTTTTTGAATATTTTAGTCAATGTGGCTCAAGTTTAATGCTACTTAAGTTGCAATTGTTACTAAAAATGATAATTTTTTTAAAATTGTTAAATTCTATGCCATATAACCATATATCATTAAAGCTTTTGTTATAATAAGTAAAACAAAAGTTTATTATAAGGATTAATTATGCTAAAGTTGCTTTCTACTATGTTTATTCTTGTTTCACTTTTGCTAGGTGCAGAAAGTAATTCAACTACCGATATAAATAAAACTAATACAAATAAAACTAATATGAATAAAACCGATATAAATAGAACTACTCAAAAAGATACAAATAAAACTGCTCTTAATAAAAATATTCAAAAAGCAATTGAAGAGGAGAAAAAATTTAAAAAAGAACAAAAATTCTATATGGGTGATGACTACAATTTAAGTGAACAAAAAGTAGATAAAGATAGCGTAAAAAAAGTGCCATTAATTGAGCCAGAATATGATTTTGATATGACTGATGTATATTCTGATTAATATATAAATGTTATAATACCTAAAAATAAATAGAAGGATATTTATGGGTATTATAAGAAAATTTTCTACTGTTGCTTTAGCTTCTGGACTTGGCGCTTTTATGGTTAGTGGTTTGGCTGGATGCAGTAAAAGTGAAGATACACAAACTCAAGAAGTAGCAAAACCTAAAGGTGCTTTTGTAATTATTGAAGAGGTTGCTAAGGGTAAATATAAAATAAAAGATGAGTTTCCTTCAGATGAAACACGCATTGTTTTAAAGCAACTAGATGGTAAAGAGAGAGTTTTAACAAAAGAGGAGATGGATAAGCTTCTAAAAGAGGAAGAGGCTAAAATTGATAATGGCACATCTGAATTAACCAAGCCAAATGGTGAAGCACAAATGAGTAGTGGTATGGGGCTTGGAGAAGCAATTTTAGCTAGTGCTGCTGGTGCGATTGTTGGTTCGTGGATTGGCAGTAAACTTTTTGGAAATCAAAATTACCAAAACAATAGAAAAGCTGGATATAAATCGCCATCAACTTATACAAGAAGCAAAAATAGCTTTAATAAACCAAGAGCTAAAAGTGCTTCTATTAAAAAAGGCGGTTTCTTTGGTAGCAAAAAGAGTTCTAGCTCAAGAGGTGGTTTCTTTGGAGGTTAAGTTAAGAAAAGTAGAGCCACTTAATCTTAATTATTTAGAGCAACTAGGCTTTGTATGGCATACTGATAGTGATAATACAAGTTATATTGCTGATGAATTGGTTATTTTAAGCAATGCTGAGGCAGAGAGTTTTGCAAATGCTGCAAATGAGCTTTATGATATGTTTGTTGAAGCTGGGGAGTATATTATAGAAAATAACCTATTTCATGAAGTTGGTATTCCATTTAATTTAGTAGATTTAGTTAAAGAGAGTTGGGAGAGTGATGTTCATTGGCATCTTTATGGGCGTTTTGATTTGGCTGGAGGAATAGGAGGGGAGCCTATAAAACTATTAGAGTTTAATGCTGATACCCCTACTGCTCTTTTTGAGAGTGCTATAATTCAGTGGGCTATTTTAAAGCAAAACTCTTTAGAAGAGGGAGTGCAGTTTAACTTTATTTATGAAGCTTTGCTTGAAAATTTTAAGCGTTTAGTAACATTGCAAGAGGATGTTAGCAATTTTAATAAGCTTTATGAGGGGTGGAGATTTCTATTTAGCTCTATTAAAGGTAATGCCGAGGAAGAGAATACCACAAGATTACTGCAATATATTGCATCAGAGGCTGGATTTGATACTCAGTTTGGCTATATTGATGAAGTTGAGTTTGATGATAATGGTATCTACTTTAATGAAGAGAAGTTTGAACTTTGGTTTAAGCTAATTCCTTGGGAAGATATTGCTATTGAAGAGAGCGATTTAGCAATGCTTTTAACAAATATAATTAAAAATAAAGAGGCAATTATCTTTAATCCTGCATATACTTTGATGTTTCAAAGTAAGGCAATTTTAAAAATTTTATGGGATTTATACCCAAACCACCCTTTACTTTTAGAAACAAGTTATGAGCCACTTCAAGGCAAAAAACAGGTGCAAAAACCAATTTTTGGTAGAGAGGGTGAGAGTGTTCGTATTTTAGATGAAAATGGCAATTTAATTGATGGCAAAGAGGGAGATTATGATAATCATAAAATGATATATCAAGAGTATGTAGAGCTACCAGTAGATGAGCTAGGACAAAGTTATCAAGCAGGAATTTTTTATGCCT
>JAMONW010000041.1 GCA_027066355.1 Campylobacteraceae bacterium | reverse complement strand
GGAAATTGGGAATTAATAGAGGGGTATCCTATTTCTATGGCTCCTGCAGCTACAAAGAAACATCAAATTATTAGTAGAGAAATCATTTTTCAACTGCAAAGCAACTTAGATAAAAATGATTGTAAAGAGTGTGAAGCTTTTTATGAAGTAGATTGGAAAGTAGATAATCAAACAGTTGTTCGTCCTGATGTTTTAGTAGTTTGTAATGATAACTCTACAAATTATCTAATTAAAACCCCAAAAAATTATTGCAGAAATTATTAGCCCCTCTACTGCTAAAATTGATGAGAGTATAAAGTTTAAAATATATCAAAAAGAGGGTGTTAAATTTTATATATTAGTTTACCCTGATGATTTGATTGCTAAAATTTATGAATTAAAGATGGTAAATATATAAAAGTTGGAGATTTTACAAATGAAGAGATGAAATTTAATAATTTTGAGTGCAAAACACTTATAGATTTTAAAAAAGTATTTAATAGATTCCATTAAGCCCAATTGGACTTAATTACCCCTAATTATAAAGTGTAGCTATTGTTGCATAAGCTGCAAAGAACATTAAGTGTGAAATTCCTTCAAAATAGTTTGTTTCACCATTATCTGTTGTTTTCCATGCCAAAATAATTGTTAAAAGCAAAGCTCCTACTTGAAAAGCATTAAAATCAAGTGTTAAATTAATTCCATTAAAGTATGATAGCAACATAAGCATAGGCACCGTTAGCATAATTGAAACAGTTGAAGCACCCATTGCTATATTTACAACTCTTTGTATTTCATCCTCTTTGGCTGCTTTAATTGCTGTCATAATCTCTGGAGATACTGCAATAATAGCAATTATAAGTCCTGCTAATCCTGCTGATACTCCATAATTTTTTGCCAAAACCATTCCATCTTTTGCAAATATCTCTGCTAAAAACCCTATTGCAAAAATTAAAACAAATATAACTAATAAATTTACCCAATTTGGGAGTTTGTCGAAAATATAATCTTCTTCCTCTTGATGTTCGTGTTCATGATGCTTCTTTTTTAACTTAAACATTCTCTGTTTTGCAGAAGCTTTAAAAAAATCATTATGTGTTCTTGTTTGGAAAATAAAGATAAATATATAAAAAATCATTAATATTGTAGCAATTACAACAGATGCTTGAAATAATTTTTGGGCATTTTCTGTATAGTTTAAAATGCTAGGAACAAGCAAAGCTGATGTAGCTACAAGTAGTATTGTTGTGTATGTGCTTGATGTATCTTCATTATGCTCTTGCTCTTTAAATTTTAATCCACCAATAAATACTGCAATTCCAAGCAAGACATTCAAATCAACAATAACAGCAGAAATAATTCCACCCTTTACAGTATCCATACCTTGTTCAGCACCAGTTGCATGCATTATAATCATAAATAAAAGCACAATTTCAACAACAACTGCACTAAAAGTTAAGACAAAACTAGCATATGGCTCTTCAAAGCGTTCAGCCAGAATATCAGCAATCTCTGCAACAGTCATTGAAAATGCTCCAATTGCAATAGCAGTAGAGATTACACTTAAATCTCTATAACCAATACCGTGAAAATATATTGCTAAAATAGAAAATATAAAACCTAAAATTATGTCAAGATATTCGACTATAGAGTGTAAAAATGTAGAGCTTGTTCTCGAGGGAGGTTGTGAATCCAATTAATTTCTCCTATAAAAAATTTTTTATTATATTAAGCATTTTATCTTAATTTCTAATTAATGGTATCTCAAAAAAGATACTATTCTCCTTTAAATTTGCAACTAAGCACAACTCTTTAGCTAAATTTTTAATAATATCATCATCATCACAATATCTACCATTTGATGAAAAAATTAAATCAATTAGTGGGTAGCGTTGCCCCTCTATAATAATATGCTCTCCAATTCCAACTTTTAAAGTAATATCTATATAAGATGTAGCTTTAAATAGAGCTAATACTTTTCTTAAAAGCTTTAAAAAATTGTTTTGATTTAACATTACTTTTGGTATATCTTGATCAGTAAAAAGCCTAATATTTGAACTAGAATCAATTTTAAATTGAGTAATTGCAATATCTAGCAAACTATTTAAGTCTGTTGGAATTTCAGCACTTTTATTTCTTTTTGTAAGCATCTTATCTCTTGGGCGATAATATAACCTAATTGCTATCCACTCATCACTAATATAGCTAACATTTATTGCATAAAAATTTAATTGATTAAAATTTAGCTCTATTTGAGTTGTTTTATTTCCATACTCTTTAGGAGCATTTTTAAGAGCCAACTCAAATACATCATGAACATTAGCATAGCTCATTAAAACCTCTGCATTACTATTTAGATATATAATTTTTCCATTATGATTAAATACTATTAATGGATTATTATCACTCTCTACTAAAAATTTAAAATCTATATTAGTAGTATTCATTAATCTTTTTCCTTAGAGTATTTCTATTAATTCCAAGCACATCAGAAAGCTTTAACTGCGACTTATGAATATCTAATCCTGCACTAATAAGTGCTTTTTCAAAAACCTCTAACTGCTTTTTATATACATTATTGCCACTAAAGTTTTTAAGATAATAGTTATATAAAAGATATGATATATCATCTTCTCTTAAACTCTTTAGCAAAACAGATTTATACACAGAACTTTTTAAACTCTTTAGATTTTTAGATATATCAATATCACTATTTAATATCTCTACATCACTTTGGATATCATATAAATTAATTGCTTCTTTTTTATATATATCTTTATATAATTCAATATCCTCTACCCTATCTTTTAAAGAAGGCATATTATATATAAATGCAAAAAGATTTTCTAAACGGCTATCCATATTTTTAGAGTTACTTATTGCAACTACATTAATATTTTCAAAATTTAACTCATCATAATTTAATATTTTATCAAAATTTGTAATTACAACATAATTACTATTTTTTAATGCTTCTTTAACATTGTTTAAGTCATTTCCATCTACCCATAAAGAGTTGTTATAAATCTTTTTAACTAAACTTTTTTTACCAGTATATGCTTCTCCATAAATAATTGAAGATACAAATAACTCTTTTGTAGAGGCAAGAGTTTGGTAAATTCTATTAATTTTTTCAGAGCGACTTATTAAAAACATTTTAGTCCTTATATTAATTATAAAACTATTATATAATATTATTATATCAATAAGTTGCTTAATTTTTATGCAGTAGTATGGTTAGTTATTAAATCATTCTAAGTTTAAGCCCGGATTTACCGAGCTTTGTTTTAATTAAGTTTCTCTCTTATAATCTTAACAGCCTCTACCATATGCTTAAGGCTTGGTTTTACCTCTTCCCATTTTCTAGTTTTCAAACCACAATCTGGATTAATCCAAAGTTGATTAGCTGGTAAAACTTCTAAAAGTTTTTCAATTTGTTCTACAATCTCCTCTTTGCTTGGAACTCTTGGGCTATGAATATCATAAACTCCAGGACCAACTTCTTGTTTATATCCAACTTTTGCAAATATTTTAAGAAGTTCATTGCCACTTCTTGCAGTTTCAATTGAGATTACATCAGCATCCATTGCCTCAATTGTGCGAATTATATCATTAAACTCACTATAACACATGTGAGTATGAATTTGTGTTGCACTCTTTGCTGGAGCTACACAGATTTTAAAGTCTCTTACAGCCCAACTCTCATACTCTGGAATTTTACTCTCTCTTAGAGGATACCCCTCTTTGAAAGCTGCTTCATCAACTTGAATTATCTTAATTCCAGCCTCTTGTAAATCACTTACCTCATCTGCAATTGCAAGAGCAATTTGTTTAGATACTTCACTTCTAGCAATATCATCACGCACAAATGACCAATTTAGTATTGTTACAGGGCCTGTTAGCATACCTTTCATAATTTTGCTAGTTTTGCTCTGAG
>JAMONW010000040.1 GCA_027066355.1 Campylobacteraceae bacterium | reverse complement strand
AAATGCATATACTTTATCCATATTTTGAGCAAATTTCTTTGTTAAAGTATATGCTCCTCTCTCCCACTTATCATATCCACGAACTTTTATATAGTAGTTTCCACTTTTTATTGTTGTATCTATTTTACAATTTGTTCCCTCTCCACTATCATCATCTTGGGCAATTACTTTTCCAGAGCTATCTAAAAGATAACAGTATGTATCTATTGAGCCTGAAGTATATATATAAACTTTACCACCACTTTGAGTGCTAAAAGATGTTATATCTATATCACCCTCTCTATCAAGTGCAGCATCTATTGTTTGCTTACTGCCAAAAGGTGTAGCCGTTGCAATTGTATCGCCATGTTTATCAGGATTTGCATATCCATCAGAGTTAAAGTGTAAAGTATAATCTCCAAGTTCCCACTTATCATAACCCTTAACCTTAACATAATAGCTTCCTGCATTTAAAGTTGCTACTAATTTAAAGTTTGTATCTTGCCCCTCATCATCATCCTCTACAATCACTCTTTTATTACTATCTAAAATGTAACCATAAGTATCTAATGAACCTGTTGTAAAAATTTCAACTTTAGCCTTTTGATTTAAAACTATTTTATATAAATCAACTTCCCCCTCTTTACTTAAAGAGCCATCTACAGTTGTATTTGGTCTAATATTTTGAGTTGCAGCAAATAGCGTTGCATTTAATAACAAAATAGATATAGCAAACTGCCTAATTTTCCCCTTCATCACTTTCTCCTTCTATTAAAATACTCATAAGTATTCCATAAAATGGAGAGTTTGAATAAATATATTTCATATTGAAATATTTAAAATAATTAACTTTATAATTTGAAATATATTATTAAAAGAGAGAGTTTTCGCTATTAGGGAGTTTAATTTTAAAACTTACTCTATGAATTTTGCAATATCCATATTTTGCTATTGCCTCTAAGTGGGCTTTTGTGCCATAACCTTTATGTTTTTCAAACTTATACTCTGGATATATTTTAGAATACTCTACCATTTGATTATCTCGATACACTTTTGCTAATATACTTGCCGCTTTGACACAATCTATTTTATCATCTGCTTTTATCATAGTTTCAATACCATCTACTCCAAACGAACTATTTCCATCAAAAATTATTGGAGTATCTTTAAAGTGTTTTTTTATTAAACTTAGACCCTCTTTTAAACAACGACTTAACCCAATTTGGTCTATTTTTTGAGCATTTGCCTCATAAATGTAGTATTTTGAAGATTGTTTTATAATTCCATAAAGCTTCTCTCTCTTTTTTGCAGTTAATTTTTTGGAGTCTTTTAAATCTTCTATTGGCTCTAACAAAAGCACTCCAGCCATTACCAAAGCCCCAGCAAGAGGACCTCTACCAGCTTCATCAACTCCACAATATATGCTATAATCTTTTTTCTCTTCTTTAAATAATGAACTATTTTTATCTACCATTAATTTTTGGTTTACCCTTTGTTATTAGCTAGTTAATACAATTATATTATAATTTCAACATAAGAGGTTGAAAGAGCAGTTTTAGCCTCTGACTCCTTGTTTTGTTTAAAAATTTAACCAAAAGAGTTTCCTTCCTTGTTTGCTCTTTTGTGTTTTACATAAAGTATCAAACCCTTCTAGCCCTTTGAGGGCTTCCTGAAGTAATTATATCCTATTTTTTTAAATCTTCTAAAAATTTAGCAGCACTCTTTTGACCAAGCTTATAAGCATAATCAATTGCACTCATTCCATAATTATCTTTTTTGTTAATATCAGCACCCTCTGCTATTAAAAACTTCATCATATCAATATCATTAAAACTAGCTGCTAACATAAGAGGAGTCAAACCACTCTTTCTTTTGCTTTGAGTTAAGCTAATACCACACTCTTTGCAAAGCTTAATAACATCAGCTCTTCTATATTTAATAGCAAAATCAAGTGCGCCTAAACCTTCACGATTAGTATATGTAATATCTAAACCATTTTCCATTAAAAGCTCTATTGCCTCTAGCGATGCTCCACTTTGAATTAAATAAAATATCAATTGAATCTCATCTGGTTCATCTAAATCATACTCTGCACCAACAATAACTTCGCTATTTAAGTCATATTTTTTACTTTTTAAAAGTTTTTTAATCTCTAGCAAAGAATCGTGTTCAATAGCTTCTAATAACTCTTTCATTAGCTATTACCAAATGGATTTAAACCACCAAACATATTTAAAGCTTGACTCTTTTTGTTATCTTCTGCCATTTTAAGAGCATCATTAAGTGTTGCAATTAGCAAAATTTGTAAAGACTCTTTATCTTCAAGCAAAGAGTCATCAATTGTTACATCAATAACTTCTCCAGCACCATTTACGCTAACTTCCAAGAGTCCGCCACCACCTTTTGCAGTTAGAGTAGTTGATTTTATCTTATCTTCCATCTCTTTTGCTTTCTCTTGCATACCTTGTAGCATCTCTTGCATTTTGCTCATATCCATATTTCCAAACATTACTCTAACCCCTCAAACTCTTGCGCAATATTATTCTCATCATCTAAAATTACAATTTGTGGTTTAAACTCATCTGCCTCTTGTGGAGTAAGCTCAGTATATGCAATAATTATAATTTTATCGCCTTTATGCACTTTTCTAGCAGCTGCACCATTTAGGCAGAACTCTTTTTTACCTGCTTCTCCAGGAATTATATATGTGCTAAAGCGTTCACCATTATTTACATTAACAATATCTACCTTTTGACCAACTCTCATTTTGGCAGCTTTTAAAATGGCGCTATCAATTGTAATTGAGCCAACATAATTTAAGTTTGCATCTGTAACAGTTGCTCTATGAATCTTGCTATGAAGCATAGTTATTGTCATTTTTATAACCTTGTTGAAATTTATATATTTATTATACCAAAAGTTTGTAGAAGTAAAGTTATATTTTTTTGCTATGCCAAAAAAGGCTTAGAGTGCAAAGCATAGAGCTTAGAGCTTTTGGCTTTAAGCTCTTAGCGTTTTTGCAAAAGCAAAAACCTATTGAGCTACTGAAGATGGAGCTATTGGTTCACCCCAAAACTCTTCTGGTATAATATACTCACTAACTGGATTTCCACCAATTAAATGCTCATCTATAATTCTATCAATTTTCTCTTTGTTTAAACCAACATACATTGTGTGTCCTGGCTCTACTAACATCACTGGACCTTGTTGGCAACGCCCTAAACAGCTTGTTTGAATTGGCTGAATTGTTCCCATAACACCTTTACTCATAAGTTGTTGTGCCATATAACCAAACAGCTCTTGGCTCTCTGGATTATTTTGGCTAACACAACTTGGCTTTGGCATACCAGGAGGCGCACTCTGTTGGCACTTAAAAATATAAAAAGCTGGTTGTGGCATTCCTTGCATCATATAAAACTCCTTAAAAAATAATTCGGAGTAAATTACTCCTGTTTCTATAAGTGCGATTGTAGCATATAAAATTAAAAATATAATTAAATTTCTAGTAAAAATTGGGTAAAATCTTTTATATTTTAAAACGAGGGTAAAAAAAGTGAAAAAAGTAGCAATTAATGGTCTTGGAAGAATAGGTAAAATGGTGCTTTGGAACTATGTTACAACAGAGCAAAATGATATTGAAATTGTTATGGCAAATGGTGGTAGTGGAACACCAGATGATTTAGCATATATGTTAAAGTTTGACTCTACTCATGGGCGTTTCCCAGCTGTTGTAGAAGCAGATGAAGAGAATTTAATAATTAATGGCAAAAAAATTAAAATTATTAGTGAACGCGACCCAGCAAAATTACCATTTGAAGATATTGATATTGTTTTAGAGTGCACAGGTAAATTTACAAAGCGTCCAGATGCACAAAAGATGATAGATGCTGGTGCTAAAAAGGTGCTAATTTCAGCTCCAGCAAAAGAGGAAGATATTA
>JAMONW010000039.1 GCA_027066355.1 Campylobacteraceae bacterium | reverse complement strand
TTTATTATGCACTCTTGCAAGAATATACATTATTTAATCTTTTTAACTATATCTTAAGTAACAAATCAAAAAATAGTTATAAATTAATTAATCTTGCTGGATTAATTAAAGCACCATCTTTTGTTGCTTGAAATATTAATTTTCTTTTTATTTTACCTAAAACTGTTCCTTTTTTAACCTTTGAGCCTTTTTTTATAAATGGTGAAAACTTATCTAAATCAGCATATATTGTATGTAATCCGTTACTATGTTTTACAATAATTAATTTTCCAAGCATTGCACTTCTTCCAACATATACTACCTCTCCATTTAAAACATTATAAACTCTTCTATCACCACTTTTAGATACCATAGTTACTGAATCACTATGAGATTTAATTTTATAGATAGGGTCGATAAATGTTCCAAATCTCTTAATTAATTTAGGGCTTTTTATTGGAGAAATAGTCTTTGCTCCTCTATATTTATATATATTTTTTGCTACATAAGCATCATTATACTTCTTAATATTGCTTAATTTAACATTTGTCCTGTTACTACTTGAAAACTTAATATTTTTTAACTCTTTTATTCTTTTTCTAAGAGCCAATTCCCTTTTTTTTGCCTCTGCTGCTGCATCTTCTTTTAAAATATTTAATTTTGCTAATGTTAATCTAATTACAGTTTGTTTTTTAAATATATCTCTTAACTTTTTAGAGTATTGCTTCTGCTCTTGAGCCAATTTTTTTAAAAGTTTCTCTTTCTCAATTTTTTGTTTTTTATAAATTTTTTTCTTTAATTTGATATCTTCAATTCCTTTGGATATCTCCTCTTTTCTTGCTAAAAGATTTTTTCTTAATGCATTTTTTTGCTCGATATTTTTTGATAACTTTAATAACTCTTGTTGATTATAATCTTTATATTTACTATAGACTTCACTTAAAACTACACTTCTTTCACTTTTTTGAGATGTTTGATTTTGAGCTACTATACTTCCTAGTTGAGTTGATAGCTTTTTTGCAAACTCCCTTTTACGCTTTTCTATATCTTTATCTAGCGCTTTTACCATATTATTAATGCCACTAATTTCAGATTTAGACTCTAAATACTTTTTTTGTTCTAAATTCAAATATTTATCTAACTCTTCTAATTTTTTATCATATATAGCAATCTCTTTATTTGTTTTTTCTATTTTTGCAGCTATTTTTTGAAGTTGTTTATTTGTAATTGTCTGCTCTTTTGATGTGCTTTTTAAAGTTTTTTTAGACTCTTCTATTTTACTAAAAAGCTCTTTTGGTGAAGTAGCATTAACAAAAACTATAGAAGTAAACAAAATTAAAATAACTCTTATCATCCCTCTGGAACCTCACTAGATTTAATTACAACAACAAATACAGATATTAAAACAATAATAACAGCAGTTGTAAACATTATAATATAATCAGAAATATTAATTAGCAAATCTTGATTATTTCTAATAAAATCAATATCTGTTTTATTAGCCCAATCACTTTTTATGTATATAAATATAGCAATATTTAATATTGTGGCAATTATTGCATCTATAAAAGCAATTTTAAACAATATCCCACTTCTAAGCATTAAAGGCGCTCCAAATATTTCCATTATTTTCATTCTTTTTTTGTGTGCTAATTGCCAAACTTCCATCTGTTTAATAACCAAAAAGATACTTACAATAAAAAGCATAATTATAAAAATATTAAGTATTACTTTTACCAATTTAAACATTGTATGTTTAGAGTGATAATTCTCTCCAAAAATCTCAACATTTAATACACCATCTATTGTTTTTAACTGCTTTTTAATCTCTTTTAATTTTTTTAGAGATACATACTCTGTTAAGTGAACTCTATAAAAATATGGCAAATCCTTTAAAATAGCTGCCATTGCAGCATCTTGCATACCAGAAGTTACCTCTTTTGCAATCTCTTTTCTACTCATACTCTCAACACTATCAATTTTATCACTTACACTTCTAGCAATTGGTGTAGTTAACTCTTTTTTGCTTACTACTAATATTGCATAATCATTTTTTAACTTATTTTCATAACTAGTTGTTACTCTATTAAAAATAAGTATAAACTCTACACCAATTAGCATTGCCATAAGTGGCAATATAAACATTAAATGCTCTTTAATGGACTTCATGAACGCCTCCATTTTCTATTATAAAGTGTCTATAAGGTATGTTAAATATTGTTGGAATTTTGTGAGTTACTACAACAACTGTTGCATTTAATTGATCACAAGCATTCTCTAGCAAATCCCAAACTACACCTGAAGAAAACTCATCTAGGTTTCCTGTTGGTTCATCTGCTAAAATTAAAAATGGATTTTTAGATAATGCTCTAGCAACCCCCACTCTCTGCTGCTCACCCCCACTAAGCTCAAGTGGATATTTATGTGCATACTCTGTTAATTGAACATGGTGTAGTAGCTTTTCGGCTTGAACTCTTTGCACATCCAAACTATAGCCCGTAATTATAAGAGGTAAAACAACATTTTTCTCAACTGTCCACTCATTAATTAATTTATAATCTTGAAAAATCACACCAATATTTCGTCTAAGTTGGAGCAACTGCCCTTTTTTAATTTTTTTCATATCTAAGCCACCTACATTTAGCTCACCATCATATGGCTTAATTTGTCCATACATCGATTTTAAAAGTGTAGATTTACCACTACCACTAGGTCCTGTAATAAAAACAAACTCACCTTGTGCAATTGTAAATGAAACTCCATTTATAACAATATTTTTACCTTTCTCATAAGCCAAGGTTAAATTATTCGCAGAAATTACATTAGCCATTTAATACCTCTTTTATTAAATTATGTGCTTTTAAATTTACCAAAGTTTTAACTGGAAGAGTTGGTAAATAGTAACAA
>JAMONW010000038.1 GCA_027066355.1 Campylobacteraceae bacterium | reverse complement strand
ATGGATGTGATTTAAGTTATGAATATGTTAAAATAAATGCAGAGTATAGAACTTAAAAAGTAAGAAGTAGAAAGTAGGAAGATGTTTTAAACTTTTAAATTTCCTAACAAAAAATAAACAACAAAAATGATATAATATATATATAAATAATTGAACAAAGGATTTTCATGTTACATGAATATAGAGAAGAGATTAGCGAATTAAAACAGACAAATGCACACTTTGCAAAGATTTTTGAAAAGCACAATGAATTGGATCAAAAAGCAAAAGATGCTGATGAAGGAAGACTTTATTTAAGCGACGGTGAATTAGAGCAAATTAAAAAAGAGAAGCTAAAGTTAAAAGATGAAGCACTTAAAATAATTTTAGAGTATAAAAAGTCTAAAGAGAGTTAAGAGCTTAGCATTAAGTGCTAACTGTTTAGAGTTAAGTATTTAGATATGGAAATATGCTAAAACTCTAAATATTAATAAATTTAATACACCTGCTGCAAATCCTGCCAGTAGGTCATCTCCTACTACTCCCAATCCACCTTTTACTTTGCGGTCTATATAACCAATAGTAGATGGTTTCCAGATATCAAATAGTCTAAAACCCAAAAAGCTTAAAACCCCTGCAATATATATGATATAACTATTTTGCCAAAGGCTTATTCCACCATAAGTTATAGCCATAGTTAGCCATACACCTACAGCTTCATCTATAACAATTGATTTGTTATCATGCTCTCCACCAGCTTTTTCATATTTATTTATCTCTAATATACCTATAATTGTAAAAACAATCACTAAAGTAGTAAGACTACTTGCTCCAAAGTAGTAGATTGCCAAAAATCCAAAAGGCATAGCAGCAATTGTGCCAACAGTTCCTGGTGCTATTGGGCTTAAGCCGCTACCTAAAAATGTTAGCAAAAGTTTATTGAAATTCATATATTACCTTTATGTAAGAGAGCTAGTTTGATATAGTTCTGCTAATTTGATATAAAACTCTTCTTCACTTTTTTCTTCGAGTAAACCGCTATTTGGAAAGAGCATATCATATGTTTCTTGTAGATGTTTAAATCTATTGGGAAATAATTTAGAGATTATTTTTGCAGAAATCTCTTTTCTAACAAGTATTGGAGGTGGTAAAATTCCGTGTTGTATTAAATCCATTAATGGCTTGTAGTGATAATGAGTATGGTGGTGTTGTCCGTGTGGGCAAGTGTGTGAATTTACCAAAGTTTTGCATATATCACAATATACATACTCATCAAATAGTGAAATTTTTATATCTATATTTTTGATTTTACTAAATACTGTATCTATTTGATTTTGGTTGTCATAAGTTGTGCCAAGGGCTCTATGGTTTTTACCAATAATTAGTCTAGTAGCACCATAATTTTTTGCTAATATTGCATCAAGAATTAATTCGTTATATCCAGAGAATATATAGCTATTTTCAAAAGGAACTATTAATACTCTATTTTGAGGTAGGTAGTCATTTACAAAAAGATCTAAAGACTCTTTTCTAATTTCATAATCTAAGCCCTCTTGTGTAAATGGTTTAATTAAAAATATAATAAGTAAATCTGTATTATCTAAAGTTTGTCGTATTACTCTCTCATGCGCTCTATTTAGAGGGTTTGCACCAAGCATAATTGCAGATATTCTTTGAGCATTTGTCTCTTTTATTTTATCTTTTACTCTTTTTAGACTCTCTTTTATCAGTGGATACTCAACTTTGTAATCTCCACTAATACACCACTCTCCAAGTCTTTTTAAAGCTCTTCTTGCTCCAATATGGTTTAAATCGCTTGTGCCATATATATTTTCAACACGCTTAATAGGATCTATTTTAAAAGTTTCATCTACTGTAAGTTCGCCTACCTCTTTACCTTCACAAATAAGAGTAACACTTTCACCTTTTTTTAAATTTGGAATAATTTTTTGATTTTTTTTACCCTCGGGTGCTAATATAAAAGAGAAAGGCATAGGTAAGCCTTTGTAGGTTTTTGTTTCATCTACTTTTGTAGCTTCTGTTTTGCCCATCAATCCATTTACGGGTGCTAATAGTCCCTCTTGGACAATTGCTAGTGATGAGAGTGCCTCTTTATCTATGTATATAGTATTATTTCTTTTTGAAAAGCTCAAATTTTCTCCTCTTTTCCCAGAGACTCTTTCTTGATATACCTAATTTTTTACTAAGTTCTGTATCTGGATATTGATATTGGAATTTCTTTATTATATATTGAACATACTCATTTATTGTTAAAATATTGTTTTGATCATACATTTTATTGTTTGAGTTGAGTGTAATCTTCTCATATGGTGTATTAATAGTAGTATCAAGAGATGAGAGTATAAAAGTTTTACCTTCTAAAATCTCATAAAGTTTATTGTGTTCCTCTTTTTTAAGTTTTTCTAATTTGGTAATATAGTATATTTTTTTTCTTTCAGCTTTTTTTAGTTTAGATTGCCAATTTCCATCTTCTAAATTTATATAAATTAAACTCATTTTATACTTTTTTGATACTTCAATTGCAAATTTATCTGCTACTCTTTGAAAATTTGTATATAGTGTTAGTGGTAAATTTATATCTGTTAAATTTATTTCAATATCCATCTCATTTACTATACTGTTAACTAAATCTTTGTAGAAGTTACTCTCATCTTCTAACTGTTTAAATTTAAGGTAGTGATTAATTTTTCTAAGTAACTCTTCTATAATAAATGGTTTAACAATATAATCTTTTGCTCCCATCTCTAGTGGCTTTACAACTGTATCGTTATTTATATAATTTACTATTAATATAATAACTTTGTTTTTATGTTTTTCAATAAATTTAAGCGGGTTTTGCCCTGGTATTGTAGTTGATAGTAGATAAACATCAGCATTAGTATTCATTGCATCTGTAATAGAGCTAAAAATCTCTACTTCAAACCCTTTTTGCCCCAATTTAGAAGCTATACTTTGTGCTAAATATAATTCGTTTTCAATAATTACAATTTTCATATTTTGTCCCATCTATAATAATTTAGTGTAGTTGTGGCGTAAACTGTTACACCCTCTTTTCTTCCTATAAAGCCTAATTTTTCAGCTGTTGTAGCTTTGATATTTAGGCAACTTTGTTCAATTTTTAAGATTTTTGATAATATTTTACTCATCTTCTTTTTGTAAGGTGATATTTTTGGTGTTTGAGCTACAATTGTTATGTCGCAATTGATAATCTCATATCCAACTCCTTTTACTAAATTTACTACTTTTTTTAACAACTCTTTACTATCAGCATTTTTATAGATACTATTGGTATCTGGAAATAACTCTCCAATATCTCCTAAAGATGATGCACCAAGAAGAGCATCAATTATGGCATGTATTGCTACATCTCCATCGCTATGAGCTTTAAAGCCAAAAGGAGAGTCTATTTCTACTCCACAAAGCACCATTTTTTTTCCATTTTCAAAAGGATGAGTATCTACTCCAAAACCAGTTTTGCTCTGTTTTTTTGGCTTTTTTAAACAAGTAATTAATTTTAAATCATCTTTATATGTAAGTTTATGTGCAGAGTTTGAACCCTCTACAAAAATCACTTTTTTATTAGCATTGTAAAATGCTGTGCTTTCATCTGTCCACTCTTTTGAGTTATTTAGTAACTTCTTTAGAGTTTTAGTGCAACTTAGCTGAGGTGTTTGCACTCTAAGTAACTTTTCTCTATCAATAGGTTTACTATTAAAGTATGTTGTATCGCTTAGCTTTATAGCTGGAACAACACAAGCTTTTTTTTGAGCCTTTTTTATTAATTTGTTTAATAGTTTCTTATCTACACAACACCTTGCTACATCATTAACCAATACAAATTTGCTATCTACTTTAGATAATGCATTTTGTAGTGATTTTTGGCGAGATGCTCCACCCTCTACAAAGGTGAAATTTGCAAATTTTTGCATAAGTTTTAACTCATCTTTATTGCCAACAACTATAATTTGCTTAAAATTATAAAGCTTTTTTAGTCTATTTGCT
>JAMONW010000037.1 GCA_027066355.1 Campylobacteraceae bacterium | reverse complement strand
CAATAGATGACACTTTAATTCAAAAACAGATTCAAAAATTAAAAGAAATTGAGGTTGCATTGGGTAAAATGTCAAAAGGAGATTATGGCATTTGCGAAATGTGTGAGGATAAAATTGATATCGAAAGATTAAAAGTTAAGCCATTTGCTAAATTTTGCATATCATGTCGAGAAATTAATGAAAAAGAGCAAAATAAATAGAAGTCTCTTTTTCTACCAAAGGAGAGGGAAATGAAAATTGGTTTATATATAGTGTTATCACTATTTTTAGTTATTGCTACTGCTATTGGGGTTTATATGATAAATCCTGGAACATACTCGTTTGAAGTATTTGGTATTAATATGCCAATGTTGCCAATTGCAATTTGGGTTGCTTTGCCAGTTGCTTTGTTGGCAATAGTTTCAATTTTGCATATGATATTTTATAGCACAAAAAACTTTTTTAGTGTAAGAAAACTAAGAGGAGATGCTAAAAAATTAGAAGATGGTATCTATTGGTCTTTAATTCAAGAGCCAAGCTCTGTAAATTATGCTAATGATGATATGAAAAAATCTGCTTCAATATTGTCAGAAGCTTATATTACACCAGTTAGTTTAGATAATACAAATATATCAGATAAATTAAGAGATACAGCTAAGGCAATTATGGCTATAAATTCAGGTGAATATGTAGATTTAAAAAATCAAAAGTTTGCAAAACATTTAACTGATAATAATAAACTTAAATTAAAAAATGATTTTAATCGTTTAGATAAAGAGCCAGAGTTTGCTATAAAAGTTATAGATTTTAAAGATAAATATAATGATGCAATTATAGAAGAGGCTTTAGATAAGATTGTTGAGAATGAAGATTTTTATAAATTAAAAAAATATGCAAAAGATTTAGGTAAAGAGAGATTTTTTAAGCTATTAAATAGAGTTGAAAATGGTGAAGATATTGGATTTAGTGTAGATATGTTAAAGAGTTTTGTGGCTGAGTATGATTTAGATTGTAAAGATTACTACAAGGTTGCAAAAGTTGCATTAAAAGTTTTTGAGCCAGATGAGAACTTAAATCTATTTAAAGAGTTGGTTGAAAATAATGAAGATGCAATGCCTAGTTATTTATATCTACTGTTTAAATATGAGATGCTTGATAAAGTAAAAGAGAAACTTGAAGAGAGTAGCGAAGATGAATATAAAGCATTAAGAGCATTTTATGCACTTAAAAAGAGTAAATATAACTATAAAATAGATGAAGTTATAACTGCTGATAATCTTTGTAAATGAGTTTAGATTTTAGCAAACCTCTATATTTTTTAGCCCCACTTGCGGGGCTTACTGATCTCCCTTTTAGAAGCGTTGTTAAAAAATTTGGGGCTGATGTAACAGTTAGCGAAATGATTAGCTCAAATGCACTTGCATATGAGAGTAAAAAAACATACAAAATGCTTGAGAAATCACCACTAGAGAACCCATACTCTATACAAATTGCTGGTAGTGATACTAAAATTATTAAACGAGCTGTAGAGAATATAAATAATCAAGATGGGGTAGATATTATTGACTTAAATTGTGGATGCCCTGTGCCAAAAGTTGTAAATAATTTACAAGGTAGTGCTTTGCTTACAGACTTAAAAAAAATGGCTAAAGCAATAGAAACAATAAAAAAACACTCTAATAAACAATATACATCTGTAAAAATTCGTTTAGGTTTTACAGAAAAAAATCATTTAGAAATTGCCAAAATTTGTCAAGATAGTGGAGCTGATTTTATTGCAGTGCATGGTCGAACAAGAGCTGGTAAATTTAAAGCACCAGTTGATTATGATGCAATTGCTGAGATTAAATCTATTTTAAAAATTCCTGTAGTTGCAAATGGAGATATTGATAGTGCTTCTAAAGCAAAATGGGTGCTAAATTACACAAAGTGTGATGGAATTATGGTTGGAAGAGGAGCAGTTGGACGCCCTTGGATATTTAAAGAGATGAAAGAGGGCAAAGAGATTTTATCAAAAGAGTTAATAAGTAGTGTAGTGTTAGAGCATTTTGAGCAAATGATAAAATTTTATGGAGAGTATGGTGTAGTTCTTTTTAGAAAACATCTACATACTTACTCTAAATATGGTTATAGTGGAGCTTCTAAATTTAGAGATAGTATAAATCGTGTTACAGATGTTAGCCAAGCAAGAGATTTAATAAAAAATTTTTTTAATTCTTAAAATATATTATATTTTTTAATATATAATTAATCTACTTTGTGTTATTCTATAGTATCTATTTGTTTGGAGTCTATTTTGAAGAGTGAAAAGATTGTATCTAATTGTAGTGGTAGATTGGATAAGTTGCTCTCTTTAGAGATAGGCGCTAGTAGAAATCAAGTAGAAAAGTTAATAAAAGAGGGATTAGTTTTAGTTGATGAGAAAGTAATAACTAAACCATCTTTTAAAATTTTGCCAAATATGAGTATTGAATATACTTTTAAAGAGGCAGAGGTAGAAGATTACTCTGATATTAATATTGATATTCAGAGGCTTTATGAAGATGATGATATTTTAGTTATTAATAAGCCACCTGGTTTAGTGGTTCATCCAGCGCCCTCAGTAAAAGAGCCAACATTAGTAGATTGGTTAAGAAAAGAGGGAATTAGGCTCTCTACAATTAGTGGAGAAGAGAGAAATGGGATAGTTCATCGCTTAGATAAAGATACAAGTGGCGCAATATTGATTGCAAAGAGTAATTTTGCTCATGAAGTTTTAAGTAAACAACTACAAGATAGAAGTATGGGAAGATACTATCTTGCAGTTATTAATTATCCACTTAAAAGTAATATAGTAGTAGATGCACCAATTGCAAGAAATCCTAAAAATAGGCTAAAAATGGCAATTGTAGATGGTGGAAAAGTTGCAAAAACAGCTTTTTCAAAAATTGCTATTAGTAGAGATGAAAATGAGTTAATAGCTGCAAAGCTTTTTAGTGGTAGAACGCATCAAATAAGAGTTCATTTAACAACTTTAAATAGATATATTTTAGGTGATAAGCTTTATGCACCAAAGAGTGTAAAGCATAAAGATAGGATTTATTTACATGCTTATTTATTATATTTTAAGCATCCAAGAAACAATGAATTAGTAGAGGTTAAAGCACCACTACTAAGCGATATGAAAAGTTTTATTGATAAAAATTTTAATGAGGGGATAGATAATGAAAAGCTTAGCAACAAATTTATTAAAGAGCTTTTTTAAACTATTAATAGTTTTATTTTTAGCTACAAGCAGTGTAGAAGCTTTTTTTTCAGATTTATCTTTGCCAAAAGTAACAGGTATAAAAACTGTTTTAGATAGAAATAGTGTTGGTTTTGAGTGGAAGAGTTTAGCAAATTATCCTAATGTTCAAGGTATTAATATCTATAGAGCAAAAGCAGTTAAGGGTAAAAATCAAGTTTATATAAAAATTGCAACTGTTGGCAATAGATTTGCTACACACTTTGTAGATACTACTGCAAAACCTAATACAAACTACTTTTATACATTTACAACAATTGCAGGATTAAGTGAATCTGTGCATGGTGATATTGTGCCAGTTAGAACAAAGCCACCATATAAAGCAGTAAAGTTTGTTGAAGCAAAGCTTGTTGATAGAGGTGTAGTTAAGCTTCTTTGGGTGCCTAGTTCTGAACCAACTATTACAGAGTATATAATAGAGCGTCATTGCAGGGATAAAAGATGGCACTTTGTAAATAAAATTCAAGGTAGATTATATCCAGAGTATGTTGATACTACAGCACCAAGAGGTTTTACTTGTAGTTATAGGGTGTTTGCAAGTGATGCAGTAGGTTTAACATCTTATGTTGGAAAAGTATTAAAGGTAGAGGTTAAGTAGATGCCACATATAAAAGTTGCTCCATTTAATACTGAAATTATTGATACAATCAAGAGTAATATTATAGTATTTAGAGCAATTGGTGGTGCAAATAGTGAGATTGCATTAGTAAAATTTAAAGATAAAGAGCTTATTTTAGATATTATAAAAAAAGATAAA
>JAMONW010000036.1 GCA_027066355.1 Campylobacteraceae bacterium | reverse complement strand
GTTAAATAGAGTTTGAAAAAAGAGAAATAATTCCCACTATTAAGTGGGAAAAGTTGATAAAATTATTTACCAGCTTCTACTGCTTCTTTTAAAGATTTACCAGCTTTAAATTTAGGAGCTTTGTGAGCAGGTTTAGTATAAGTTTTATCAGAACCTGGAATTTTACCACTTTTTTCTGGAACATCTACTGCTGCGAAAGTTCCAAAACCTACGAATGTTACACTATCACCTTTTACTAAAACATCTTGAACAGACTCTAAAAATGCTTTTACTGCTTTCTCAGCTGCTGCTTTACTTGGGAACTCACCCTTTGCTTTTACTACTTCAACAAATTCTGCTTTTGTCATTAAAAATCCTTTAAAATTAATTTATACACAAATTATAAAGTGCTTTTCTTATATAAAGTTGAAATTATGGAATAATAGTAAAATTTTATGTAAAAAAAGGGTAAAAAATATAAAAAAGAGTCTATTTTGGTGCGATAGAGAGGATTTGAACCTCCACGAGCTAATGCTCACTAGCCCCTCAAGCTAGCGTGTCTACCGTTCCACCACTATCGCATATTTATATTTAGATTAAAATTAAGAAGCTTTTAGCAGAAAAACTGCTAAAAGTTAACTCCTACTATAGGAATGGGTTAGAGTAAAGTGCAATTAGTGCAATTACAAGTGTATAGATAACTTGAGCTTCGATCATCGCTAGTGCAATGAACATTGTTGTCATTAATTTGCTTCCTAAACCTGGGTTTCTAGCAGTTCCTGCAATTGTAGCTGCAGCAGTGTGTCCCATACCAATAGCACCACCAAGTGCAGCAAGTCCTAAACCAACACCAGCTGCAACTACTGAATATGCTTTAATCATATCAGCTCCACCATTTTCACCTGCAAAAGCAAAAGCACCAAGTGCTAAGAAAAGTAAAAAAAACTTTTTCATATAAAATCCTTTAAATTATTGTTTATAGTCCTTTAGACTTGCTTTAATAGATCCGTTCGGCTTGCGTATCCCTACTTATCATCTAAAAGCGTTGAAATTATACATTATATTTTGTTAAAAATATATAAACAGTAAGCCTTTTTTTGATACAATCATACTAAATTTATTTTGCTTATACAAAAAAGGTTACTTATGTTAAAGAAAATTGGACTTTTTATATCTATATTAATTATATTCTCTCAAGTTATTAGTGCAAATGTAGTTGAACCTATTAGTAAAACTGAATTTAGAGTAATTGATGATGCTGGTAATACTATTAAAGATGTAAATTTAAAAGGGCAAGAGTTTATAGTTGTTTCTGTTAGAGAGCCTGGTAGTGATGGGAGATTTTATGCTGTAGATGCTGATGGTATTGTGTGGTGGACTGGAATTATAACTTCTGGCGCAGATGATTACAAAACACCTAGTGGAATATATACAGTTTTAAGAAAGAAAAGACGCTATATGTCAAAAGCTTATCCTGATGAAGATGGTGTAAATAATATGGATTTTGCAATTTTCTTTACAAATCAAGGACATGCTTTGCATATGGGTAGTGTAAATTGGATGTCGCATGGTTGTATTCATATTGCACCAAAAGATATACCTGTAATTTTTAATTGGGCAAAAATTGGTAGCACTAGAATTATTATTACAAGAAAAAGCTATATGCCTTTTGCAAAAGATGATTTAATTAAGTTTGGCTTTAGATAGAGTTAAAATTTTAAGATTTAATCTTAATATAATAGACTAAGAATATATACATTAACAAAATATAAAGTAATTAATCTTAGATTTAGAGAGCTTCAATTAAGCTATTGTTAATTCTACTCTCTTGTTATCTTGTGATAAAACTTTTATATCTACACTATCTCCAACATTTAATGTTCCTTGCATTGAGTGAGGAATTTTAGAGTTGTGCAAAAGTGCATCATATCCATCTGGCATCTCTATAAAATAACCAAAATCAATACTTTTTTTAACAATACCACTATATACTTTACCTATTTCATACTTTGCAACTGGCTTAGAGTCTTTTTCTATTAACTCTAATATATAGTTTTTTGCATTTTCTATACTATCTATATCATTACCTGTTATTTTAACAACACCTAAATCTCTATTTAAGTCTATAGATACTTTATATCTATCTATAATCTCTCTAATTGTTGAACCACCTTTGCCAATAATTAGTGGTATTTTAGATGAATCTACTTCAAAAGTTATTAAACTTGGTAATGCACCACTTGGAACTATACTCTCTTTTGCATCTTTCATTATCTCTAAAATATGCTCTAATCCCTTTTTTGCTTGAAGTAGAGCCTCTTTTAAAATATTTAACTCTAATCCATCTAACTTAATATCTAGTTGCAAAGCAGTAATTCCATCTTTTGTTCCTGCTACTTTTAAATCCATATCTCCATAGTGATCTTCTGCACCCATAATATCTGTTAAAATTGCATACTTACTATTATTCTCTACAACAACTCCCATAGCAATTCCAGAAGTTAATTTAACAACATTTACATCCGCACAATACAAAGATAGTGAACCACCACAAACAGTTGCCATAGATGAAGAGCCATTACTCTCTAAAATCTCTGATACTACTCTTACGGTTTGATTATTTTCTAAAATAACTGTTGGCTCTAATGCTCTTTTAGCTAAGTTGCCATGACCTAGCTCTCTTCTACTTGGCGCACCTATTGGTCTTGCTTCTCCTACTGAGTATGGAGGGAAGTTGTAGTGAACCATAAAATTTTCAACTTTTGATGAATTATCTGTTAAAAGCTCATACATTTGTGCATCTTTATTATCACCCAAAGTTGCAGTTACAAGTGCTTGAGTTTGCCCTCTTGTAAAAAGTGTTGAGCCATGCACTGATGGCAATAGATTTGTATCAATAGAAATTTCTCTAACTTCATCTAAGGCTCTTTTGTCTAGCCTAATGCCACTTAATATCATCTCTCTAACTCTATTTTTAACAACTTTGTTAAATGCTTTTACTACATCTTGTGCTTCTAGCTCAATGTTACTATTTTCTATATCTTTCTCTATTTCAGCCTCTAATTTACTTAATGCATCAGAGCGTTCACTTTTTGATATTGCGTCAATAGCAATATCTAATTTGTCCATATAACTTTTTTCTATAAAATCAATTATCTCTTGATTAATATCTTTATAGTTAATCTCTAAAATATTTTTAGATTTAAAAGGTTTAAATTTTGCCAAATATTCATTAGATGCATTTTCAATAGGAAGAGTTGCTTGAGTTAAGATATCTAATAATTCATTAGTATCTAGTTCATTAACATAGTGTTCTCCATCTTTAGTAGATGAAATTGAGCGCATCTCTATCATAGCAATATCTTTTTTACTACCTACTAAAAGCAAATCTAAAGTTGAGTTATTTTGTTCACTCAAAGTTGGATTTATAATAACTTTATCATCAATTTTTCCAACTCTAATAGCTGCTATACTCTTATCTATTGGCAAAGAAGATACCAAAAGTGCAGCATTAGCAGCATGAAGTGCAGCAACTTGTAAATCTACCTCTTCATCACTACTTAATACTGTAACATTAATTACTATTCCATTTGCAAACTCTTTAGGAAATAGTGGACGAAGCGCTCTATCTATAATTCTTGAAGTTAGTGTTTCAAAATCACTAGGCTTTGACTCTCTTTTTATAAAGCCACCAGGTATCTTTGCTGCTGCATATGATTTTTCAATATATTGCACAGTTAATGGCAAAAAATCTTCATCAGAACTCTCTTTGTCTATTGTTACAGTTGCTAAAAGAATTGCTTTACCTTGTTTATACCAAACCGCTCCATCAGCTTGTTTAGCAACTTTTCCAAATTCGTAACTCTCATTTAAGTTATTAAGATTAACTTTAACTATTTGACTACTCATAAATTTATATTCCTTAAATTAAATATTATTGATATTTTATCTAATATTTAGTTATAGCATTGGTATATTAAAAGTTAAATTTACTATTATGAGTTAAATTTGGCATTTGCTTAGAGATTTCTGTTTCGTCAAATGAGTATTTATAGTTTTCTATATACTCCATAAGTAGTTTAT
>JAMONW010000035.1 GCA_027066355.1 Campylobacteraceae bacterium | reverse complement strand
TATACCATCAGAGGTTTCAAAATCGATATTTTTTATCTCTTCTAAATCCTCTTTTACACTTGGGTCAGTAGTGCCTATCTCTTTAACTGCTCTTTTTAAAGACAACTCTAACTCTTTTGAGTTTCTCTCTAGCTCTTTTGCAATTTTTCTGCCAAATAGTATTAATACTAAAGATACCAATAGCAGTAAACCAAATAAGCCAACAAGTATTAAATGTCTATTTTTAAATTTAGATATTTCACTTTTTGCCTCATTATATATAACTTCAGATGTCTTGTTGTATAAACCTATATATTTACTTAAAACTGTAAATAGTCTAATTGTATCTGTTTTATACTCTCCTGTATTAGCATTGCTGATAATATCACTATAAACATCTATAAATCTGTTTTTAATTTCATCTCCATAAGAGTTTTTTAAGAAATTTTGAACTCTTCTTGATAGTTGCTTATTCTCTATTAATTTAGGGTCAAATAGCATAGCTTTTGCATGATAATTTAACCAATTGCTTAATAGATTTTTATCAATTTTATTTTTTTTCTCAATATTAAATACTAAAAAATCTCTAAGTAAACCCGAATACTCTTGGCTAATATAGAGATTTGTAAGTGAATTATTTACTCTATTTAAGTTAACATTCAAAGAGAAACGATTAATTTGCAAAAGAGTATTTAATGCAGGTTTTGTTAAATTTTGCGTATAAGCTTTTAATACTTCATTATAGTTTTGAGAATTTGTTTTATTAATTAATGTTCTAACCCTATTTATTTCAGATAATTTTTTGTTTAAACTATAATATAACTTTTTATCTAAATTAATAGTATCATTAAATAGATAATCTTTACTCAATAGTGTATTTGCATCTGTAACTAAACTATTTTTATACTCTTTAATGGCACTATTTGTTTTTTTAAATTGTTTAGTTAGAAGCTCTTTATAAGCCGTTTTATCAGATGCTAAAAATAGAGCAACAATACCTCTTTCTCTGCCAAGCTCTATAAGAAGTTTATCTAAAGAGATATTATTTTTTGCAACTATATTATAGGCTTTTGTCTTTTCGTAGTTTATGTAAGTATTATAAAAAAGATAAGTAGCCGCAGCTACTAAAATAAGTGTAGGTAGTAGAGTTATTATTTTTAACTTATTTTTAATCTTCATTACTTTCCTTTTCATATTCTTCTACTTCAACTTCTAAACCTTTTAAGTTAGCTACAAACTTTTTGAGTAGTTCACCACTCTCCTCTAAGCTATTGGATTTTTGTATTTTAAACAGCACCTCAGCTATTGGGTCTAGCCTTAGATTACTAGCTGCACCTTTTAGCATATGAGCAGTTGTTTGAAGTGTTTTAATATCACCTTGTTTATAGGCATCTACTAATTGCCCTAAGTGATCTTTAGCTTGTGAAATAAAATCGTTTACAAACTCTAAAATTAATGTTTTTGGTAAGTTTAATTCACTTACTGCTCTTTGTGGCTCAAAATTTATTCTTTTAAGATTTATCTTTTCTAATAAATCTTTAGCAGAGATAATATCTATTGCATCTTCTGGAACAGTAGGAACTAAAATATCATCTGCTGGAATATCATCTACTATCTCTTTTTCTATCTTCTCTTTTATAATTTCTTGTTCTTTATTCTCTGTAACTAAAACACTATTATCAATAGATATATCTGAAGAGATATCCTCTTTTGGCTCTTGAATATCTTTTGGTATGTCTTTTTTCTCGCTAAGAACTTTTTCTTCTTTTATCTCTTGATGTGAACTATCTTTAGCAACTTCTACTTTACCTTTTAATTTTTCTCTTAAAAGATTTTTTATTAAATCAAGTTCTGATATTGTTGTACTATTATCTCTGCTTGATGATAATTTTTTTAATCTATCTGTAACACTACTTAAAGATAAAAGCTCACTAGCATCAATAAGCATAGATACTGTTGATGCTTCACCTTTGCTTAAATCTGATTTATAGTTATCTAACTCATCTATAAAGTTTTCAAGCAATAATTTATAGTTACTTAAATCAATGCTTAATTTTTTTGCATTTTCATCTAAATTAATAGAATCAACTTGCATATGTATAAGTTTATGTAAAATATCATCTTTTAGTGTCTCTTTTGGCTCTTTAGAAATATTTATATCTTGAGTATCCTCTTTCTCTTCTATTAGCTCATCTTCTGTTTTAGTTAAACTCTCTTTATCTTCTTTGCTTGGTATTATTGGCTTTATTATAGCTTCATTAATATCTTCATTTTGAGTATCAATTTTGTCAGTATCTTTTAAAATTGACAACTCTTCCTCTTCCAAAGAGCTATCTTTGCTAGTTTCTAAGAAGCTCTTAATTTCACTATTGTTATCTTCCTCTAATAATAAGTTATCAACTTCATCTTTTTTAGGAACTAAAGTTTTATCTGCATCTATTTCATTACTATCAACACTATCAACAAGCTCTAACTCTTTTGATTCATCTTTTGCTTCTAATTCGCTTTCAAATGTGAATTTTTTAATTTCACTGCTACTATCTTCTCTATTTTTATCTTCTTCTAAATTAAGAGCAGAGACTATATCTTTATTATCTAATTCAATATCAGATTTAACAATATTATCTCTATCAAGCTCTTTCTCATTGTTATCCTCTTCTAGTTCAATCTCTTTACTCTCGCTACTTGAACTCCAAGGGAATAATTTAGATTTAATTTTAGATAAAGGACCCTTTTTTATCTCTTTTGCTTCAGATATATCCTCTTCTTTAGTTTTAATAATTTCATCTTTAATTACAGGTATTATCTCTTCTGTTTTATGAGTATTTATATCTATAATATTATCGTTTAATTCTACTTTTTCATCTCTCTCTTCAACATCTATCTCTTCTATATCTTTTAATAAATTTGCTACACTCTCATCTATTTCAACTCTCTCTTTACTACTATCTTCACTAATCTCTTTATCTTCATTTGCACTCTCATCAGAGCCAATTAAACTCTTGCTTTGTGTAGTAAGTTCAATAGTTTCATCTTCTTTAGCTCTATTTTCATTATGCTCTTCTAAACTATCTTTAATCTCTACTGAATGAGTATCAACTTTACTATCACTAAAAATAGTCTCATTAGTTGTTAATTCTAGTTTTTTATCTTCTGGCTCTGGCTCTTTTTCTTCTATTGTAGTAAGTTCTTGAGGCTTTGTATTAACTTCTATATCTTCTATTTCATTTATAATTTCTAATTTTTCAATATCTTCTGCACTATTTTTAATATCTTCTTCTATCTCTTTTTTAGGCTCTTCTTTATTGCTTATAATAGATGGAATACTAAAGTTTTCATCATCTCTTTTTATAGAACCCTCTTTTATCTTTTTGAGATACTCTATACTTTCATCTTCTTCAATAGCTAATTCGCTTTTTGATGTTAAATTATATAAATTAAGCTCTCCAAAAGCAGAATACATATTTGAGATTGAGTATAGATACTCTAAGTTAGAAATTTTTACCTCTTTACTCTCGTTGTTAATTATAAATTGTTTATTTTTTATAGCAGAAGATATTGAACAAATATCTCTTGAACCAATCTTCTCTAAAAGCTCTTTACTCGCTGCTACTATATAGCCATCACTATTTGTAATAAAATACATTTTTAATCCTTACTAATTAGAAGTTACATAAATTTTGAAATTATTTTATCTATATAATATTATAATACTCTTTAAAAAATGGTTTAAATTTTTAGTTTTTAACATATTTTTTACCTTTTATTGACTCTGCAACCTTTTTATTGGTTATTTTTGCAATTTCTTCATAACTTGCTTTTTCAATATCCTCGAAATTACCGAAGTAGTTTAATAGTTTTTTTACTATCTCTTTACCTACTCCAACATGTTCAAAAAGAGCTAAATTCATATCCTCTTTCCTCTTTTTTTGTTTGTGATAACTTATTGCAAAACGGTGGGCTTCATCTCTTAATCTCTGTAAAAAATGCAATCTGCTATCGCTACTTTTTAGCTCGATTATTTCACCGTTTTGTGTATAAATTATATCTTTTGCAGCACCTTTTGCTCTATGAGCTTTACTATCTAGTTTC
>JAMONW010000034.1 GCA_027066355.1 Campylobacteraceae bacterium | reverse complement strand
GTTAGCAAAGTAACACCAAGAGTTTATGGAAGATACTACTTTAGCAAAAATAAAAGTGCATTAATTGTAGGGATCGATTTTTTTGAAGAGCAAAGCTCAAAAGCACTGCTTGATTTAACAAAAAAGGTAGATATAAAAGCACTAGCTCAAGATAAAGCTATGCTAATTGGAAATGGCGTAAATAGCTACTTAAAAGCCCATTTTTATAGCAATAATTATAATTTTTTAACACCAAATGGAGATTTTATTAAGTTAAAAATAGAAAAAATTTTAGATAACAATACATCATTATTTAGTAATGATATGGTTATTACATCTATGAATGTAGCTAGAAAAATCTTAGGTATAAAAAGCAATGAAGTAAGTGATTTTGCACTTAGCATTCCAAATAAGGTAGAGCAAAATACAATAAAAGAGAAAATAGAAGCACTATATTACAATATAAATGTTGTAACAAAAAAAGATATGAAAAGATTTTATAAATCTCTATATGATTATAAAAGTGGAATATTTTTGGTGCTATTTTTAATAACACTCTTTACTTTTAGCTTAATTTTATACTTAAGATACCTTATTGCAACCTCAATCGAGCGCAAAGAGATAGGAATATTAAGAGCAATAGGTTGGAGTATAAAAGATATTCTAAAGTTAAAATTTTATGAAAATATTACAATTGTTGTAGTATCTTTTATTTTAGGTGTTGTGGGAGCATATATATTTGTATTTATTTTAAATGCTCCAATTTTAAAAGATATATTTTTAGGTAGCCAAAATTTAAAAAATAGCCTAAAATTTGTAGTATCAATAGATTATGGCACTATTGCAACTATCTTTATAGTTTATGCTTTAACATTTTTAGCTTCAACCCTTATTCCAATTTGGCGTATAGCAATAACAGACCCAAAAGAGGCGATGAAATGATAAAAGTAAGTAATTTATATAAAATTTATGAAACTCCAAAGAGTAAACAAACTATCTTAGATAATATAAATTTAGATATCAAAAAGGGTGAATTGGTGCTTTTAATGGGAGTTAGCGGTAGTGGCAAAAGCACACTTTTATCAATTTTATCAGGAGCTAATAGACCAACTAGTGGAGAGGTTTTAGTTGATGGTGAGTTAATTTCAAAATTGCCAGATATGCATATTAGCCACTTTAGAGCCTCTAAAGTTGGTATGGTTTTTCAAAGTTTTAATTTACTTGAGAATTTAACGGCAATTGATAATATTATTGCACCTCTTGTTGCACTAAATTTACCTCTAAATAAGGCAGTTAAAATGGCACAAAATGCCTTAGAAAATGCAAATATAAGCCATCACACTCAAAGCATAGTTGCAAATTTATCAGGGGGTGAAAAGCAAAGAGTAGCAATAGCAAGAGCAATTGTAAACAATCCAAAAGTGCTTTTTTGCGATGAACCAACTGCAAATTTAGATAGAGAGAACTCTTTAAATTTTATTGCACTTATTGAAAAGTTAAATAAAATGGGTATAACAGTAGTAGTTGCTACACACGATACTATATTTGAAGAACTAAAAACAAAATACCGCACAATTTATATAGAACAAGGAAAAATAGTTGAATAGTATATTTTTAAATAGTTATACAATTGTTTATCTATTTAGCGAAGTTATAACACTACTTTTAGCATTTATTTTGCTAGGAGTAGATTTAAAGCTATTTTTAAAGTGGGATTTTAACTCAAGCTCAAAAGAGCAGTTTAATTTAGAGCGTTTAGCATATTTAGCCTCTGTTTTGGCACTATTTTTACTTATTGCAAAGTTTATTATTGCAATATATTTTATCTATACTATTGATAGCTTAGCACTATATATTCCAGGTGCAATGTGTGCTGCTGGTGTTATATCGGCAAATAGTTATGGAATTTTAATTTTAGAAACTAAAGCAGTTACACTCTTTTTATTAACGCTTTGGGTAGCTTTGCAAAAATATGATATAGAGGCGAAAAACTATCCAATTTTTAAACAAAAAAGTGCGCTTTTAATTATAATTTCAATATTAATTATAGTAGAAACAATATTAGATTTTAGCTATTTTAGCCATATTGATACTACTACTCCTGTTAGTTGTTGCTCTACACTATATGGAAATTTAGAGGGGCAAAATCCACTTCCTTTTAATTTGAGTATTTCAAATATGTTGATACTTTTTGTAAGCACATTTACAGCTTTATTATTGTCAATTTTACTTGACAAAAAAATTACATCAATACTCTTAGTTGCTCTATTTGGCTTTATCTCTTACTATGTAGTAGTTTACTTTTTTGGAACATACATATATGAGTTGCCAACTCATAAATGTCCATATTGTATGATGCAAAAAGAGTATTACTATATAGGCTATTTAATATGGGGAAGCCTATTTTTAACTATTAGTTTTACTACAATTTGGGCAATTATGGGACTTTGGCTTAAAGTAAATGTGATAAAATTAAAAAAATATGCAATTATAAATTTAGCTATATTTATAATAATTAATTTTGCATATGTTGCAATCTACTACATTAAAAATGGAGTCTTTTTATGAAAAAAATATTATCAATTCTATTAACACTTGCTATTTTAGTTGCAATTGCAGTTGTGGCAGTATCAATTTTGAAAAAAGATACAACAATTACAATAGTAAAAGGCAATATAGCTAAAAAACCACTACCCATAAAATTAAATAAAACAAACGATACAGAGTGCGCAATGCTTATTAAAACTAAAAGAAATGCAGTTGAAGCAATTGCACCAGATGGTAGAACCTGGTTTTTTGATGACCCAGGATGTATGGTAAAGTGGCTAGTAAATAAACCCTTTAAAGATAAAGTAACACTTTGGGTGCATACCCTAGATACAAATAGATGGATAGATGCTAAAAAAGCATTTTATGGAGTAAAAGACCATACTGCAATGCACTATGGATTTGGTGCAAGAGAGAAAGAGAGTAATGAAACCATAAGTTTTAAAGAGATGCAACTAAGAATGCTTAGAGGCGAAAATTTAACAAACCCAAAATATAGAAAAAAACTTTTAGGAATATAAAATGATAGGAATAAAATTATGGATAGTATAGATTTAGTTTCACTAATAACAATTGCTTTTTTAGCCTCTGTAGGGCATTGTGTTGGAATGTGTGGAGGTATAGTAATAGCTTATAGTAGCGCGAAAGTAGATGAAAAAGAGTCAAAATTAAGAGCCTCTCTTTCTCATTTAGCATACAATTTTGGAAGAGTTACAACATATGTAATGCTAGGAGCTATATTTGGCGCAATTGGTGGGGTTGTAAGCTTTAGTGGAGCTGCAATTGCAACATTAACAATAATTGCTGGAATTTTTATGATACTAGCAGGTTTATCACTTCTTGGAAAATTTAATTTTTTAACAAAATTAGAACACTCATTTTTTAAATCTAAGTGGTATCAAGAGAGTTTTAGAGGTGCAATACGCAGTAAAACTCTATTTAGTTTCTACTTTTTAGGATTATTAAATGGGCTTTTGCCATGTGGTTTGGTATATTTTTATGCAGTTACAGCAGCTAGCACAGGAAGCCCTTTTTGGGGTGCAGTAGTAATGCTTATATTTGGATTATCAACTATTCCAACACTATTTACCCTTGGAATGTTTACATCAATTCTTTCAAAAAGCAGTATAAGAAAAGTTATGATGAACTTATCATCAATAATTGTTATAATTTATGGAGTTTATACCCTATATAGAGGCTATGATTTTATTAAACATCCAGATAAAAGCCTACTTAATTGTTGTAGCACAGAAGTTTCAAAAAAAGATACTAACAGCACTAATAAATTTAAGGCAATACCTAAAAATAACTAATACTTACAACACTTCTAGCTCTACTTACGAGCTAGGCACTAAGAGCTATAGATATAAGAAAGTCCTAGTATAAGCAAGATGATATAGCGTTAATTTAGCTTAAACGCTTAATATATTTGCCTTTTGCATATATCTTTTTATATCGTTTATATCTATTTTTATATTTTTGGTGTTTAGCTTCATTTAGCACTCTAACTAACCAAGCTATTCTTCTTAACTCTTTTCTCTTTTTGTATCTACTTATA
>JAMONW010000033.1 GCA_027066355.1 Campylobacteraceae bacterium | reverse complement strand
ATGAACCCAAGAGTTTCACGCTCTTCTGCACTTGCTAGTAAAGCAACTGGTTATCCAATTGCTAAAGTTGCTACACTACTTGCAGTTGGTTATACACTAGATGAAATTAAAAATGATATTACTGGAACTCCTGCTAGTTTTGAACCAGTGATTGATTATATAGTAACAAAAATACCTAGATTTACTTTTGAAAAGTTCCCTATGGCAGATTCTACCCTAACAACTGCAATGAAAAGTGTTGGTGAAGTAATGAGTATGGGTAGAACTTTTAAAGAGTCTTTCCAAAAAGCGCTTGTATCACTTGAAACTGGATTAAAAGGTTTTGATAGAGTAGATTGCAATGAAGATGAGCTAATTCGCGAAATAAGACGCCCAAATAGTGATAGAATTTTATATGTGGTTGAAGCAATGCGCCGTGGCTTTAGTGTAGATGAAATATTTGAACTTTGTAAAATAGATAGATGGTTTCTTTATCAATTCCAAGAGTTAGTAGAGAGAGAAAAAGAGATAAATTTATCTATTTTAAATAATAAAGAGGCATTAAGAGCAATAAAAGCTGATGGCTTTAGCGACGCTATAATTGCTGAAATAATTAATTGTGAAGATGGCACAAAACTAACTGAAAATGATATTTATACTGCAAGAACAAAGCTAGGTGTTGTGCAACACTTTAACGAAGTAGATACTTGTGCAGCTGAATTTAAAGCTCTTACACCATACCTATACTCAAGCACATCAATATCTGAAATTTCACAAAATAACCCAACTCAAAATACAGAAGGTAAAAAAGTTTTAGTAATTGGTGGGGGACCAAATAGAATTGGGCAAGGAATAGAGTTTGATTACTGCTGTGTTCACGCGGCATTTGCACTAAATGATATGGGTATTAAGTCTATTATGTATAACTGCAACCCTGAAACTGTTTCAACTGATTATGATACAAGTGATATTTTATACTTTGAACCAATTGATTTTGAGCATGTTCGCAATGTTATAGAACAAGAGAATCCAGATGGTGTAATTGTTCACTTTGGAGGGCAAACACCACTAAAACTTGCAAAGAGTTTAACACAAATTGGTGCAAAAATTATTGGAACATCTGCAAAAGTTATAGATATGGCAGAAGATAGAGAGAAATTCTCTAAATTTATTCAAGAGCTTGGCTTAATTCAGCCAGATAATGGCACTGCATTTACTAAAGAAGAGGCTCTTATTATTGCAAATAAAATTGGATACCCTGTGCTTGTTCGCCCAAGTTTTGTGCTTGGTGGACGCGCAATGAGAACAGTTTATAGCGATAGTGAACTAAAAGAGTATATGGATGAAGCTGTGCAAGTTTCTAATGAATCTCCTGTTTTAATTGATAAGTTTTTAAACCATGCAATAGAGCTTGATATTGATGCAATTAGTGATGGTAAAGAGGTTTATATAGGCTCACTTATGCAACATATTGAAGAGGCTGGAATACATAGTGGAGATAGTGCTTGTATTTTGCCAACACTATCTATTAGCGACGAGTTAAAAGCAAAAATAGAGAAGCAAACAATGGATATTGCACTAGGACTTGGAGTTGTAGGATTGTTAAATATACAGTATGCAATATTTGAAAATGAGGTATATTTAATCGAGGTTAATCCAAGAGCAAGTAGAACGGTTCCTTTTGTATCCAAAGCAACTGGCGTTCCTTTGGCAAAGGTTGCTACTAAAGTTATGGTAGAGGGAAATTTAAAAGAAGCACTAAAATATTATGATACATTTAATGTTGTAGATTTTAACTCTAAGCCAATGAAGCCAATATTAAAAAACCATGTAGCAGTAAAAGAGGCAGTATTCCCATTTAACAAACTGCCAGGTTCAGACTTAATATTAGGACCAGAGATGAAGTCAACAGGTGAAGTTATGGGAATTAGCAAAAATTTTGGTTTAAGCTTTGCAAAGAGCCAATTTGCAGCAAAAAATATTATACCTACTAGTGGAACACTATTTATATCATTAACAAGCAATGACAAACCATTTGCAGGTGAAATTGGAGCAATGTTTAAAGAGCTTGGCTTCAAAATTGTAGCTACAAGTGGAACACACAAAGCTTTAAGCGAAGCTGGTATTGAGAGTGAGCGTGTTTTAAAGCTTAGCGAAGGACGCCCAAATATTGATGATTCTATTAAAAATAATGAAATTGCAATTGCAATAAATACAAGTGATAATACTGCAAGTAAAAGTGATGCAAAAATTATACGCCAAAGTGTATTAGCAAATAATGTAGCATATTTTACAACAATTGCAGCAGCAAAAGCAGCAGCCCTAGCAATTAAAGAGCTTAAAATTAGTGGTGGAGAGATTATACCAACTGCTATTCAAGATTATTTAAAGGCTTAAAATTTTGGCTTTTAGCCAATATAATGCTAAAAGCTAAAAGGATTAGATTGAAAAAAGTGGTTTTTTTAACAAACACTGATACTACAATTGGATTTATATCAAAAAGTAAAAAAGCTTTAGATATAGCAAAAAACAGAACTCCTAATAAAGTATATATAGAGGTTTTGCCATCTTTAAAAGCTTTAAGAAAAAGAGTTCCCAAAAAGTATAAAAAATTAGTTAGAAGAGCTAAAAAAACTACCTTTATTTTAAATCAAACATACTCTTTTAGAGTAAGTTATAACAACAAACACAATTTACTCTTAAATCGTTTAAATGGTGCATACTCTAGCTCTGCAAATGAGAGTAATAAAAATTATGACTACAATTATGCCTATAAAAATGCAGATATTATAATTTATCCACTTGGAAACAAAAATAAGCCATCAAAAATATATAAATTAAGCTCTAAAAAAATCAAAAAAATAAGGTAAATTATGAAAAATATTGTTTGGCAAAATGAAAACTTTTATATCTTAAAACACGAAAGTCCCCTACCCTGGCTAAAGCTTTTTACAAAAGAGCCTTACAAAGAGCTAACAGAAATTCCAAAAGAGCAAAGAGATAAACTCTACACACTTATTGAAAATATAGAGTTAGCAATTATTGAATTTTACAATCCAGATAAAGTAAATATAGCCTCATTTGGAAATATGCTACCTCATATGCATTGGCATATAATTGCCAGATTTAAAAATGACCCATATTTCCCAAAAACTACATGGGAAGAACCTGTTAGAGAGTTTAATTTAAAACTAGCACAATTTAAAGATTTTAAGAAAATACTCAATCAAAAATTGGATAATTTATAGATTAATCTATATCAACCCCATCCCAAAATTCATTGTAATCCAAACTTGTTTGAGCGCTCTCACTCTCTAAGTTTTTCTCTAGTAGCTCTTTCTCTTTAGTGTAGAAATAGAGTTCTAAGGCTTCATCTAATATTCTATTTACATCCTTTTTTAAAAGCTCAGAGTAGAGTTTAAGTTGCTCTACCCTGTCGCTATTTATAACTATCTCCATTAAGCAATATTTGTATAAACTTTTTGAACATCGTCATCTTCTTCTAATTTTTCAATTAAATTCTCTATCTCTTCAAGATGCTCTTCATTGTCAATTTCAATAGGTGTATTAGCAATATATTCAATATTTGCCTTATTTGGCTCAATGCCTTTTTCTTCTAAGGCTTTTGATAGCTCTCCAAAGCTCTCAAATTCACCATAAATTCTTAAAATTGCTTTATCTTCTCCATTCTCTTGAGGCTCTACATCCTCTTCTATCTCTTCTAAGCCAAAATCTATTAACTCCAACTCTAACTCTTCTAAATCAATATCATCTTTTTTATCAATTTCAAAAACTGCTTTTTTTGTAAAAATATAATTTAAAGAGCCACTATTTAGCATCTCTGCGCTACCCTTTTTTAATATTGCACGAACATTAGCAACTGTTCTTGTTCCATTATCTGTTGCACAAGATATTATCATTTGCACTCCATGAGGTGCTTTTGCCTCATAAATTATCTCTTTTATATCTGCGCTATCTTTGCTAAAAGCTCTTTTTATAGCAGCTTCAATATTATCTTTTGGCATATTTTGAGCTTTTGCATTGGCAATTGCCGTTCTTAGTTTTGAGTTCATCTCTGGATCAGGTGAGCCACCCTCTTTTGCTGCA
>JAMONW010000032.1 GCA_027066355.1 Campylobacteraceae bacterium | reverse complement strand
GCCTGAACTTGCAATCATTATAGCTTCATCCATAGCAAAAAGTTTCAACAAAGACTCTCTAGCCTCTTTAAAAATAGCCTCAAACTCAGGAGTTCTGTGGTGAAGTGTAGGCTCACTCATAGCAACTCTAACAGCTTCAGGAACTGGTGTAGGTCCAGGGGTAAATAGTAGCATTTATATATCCTTAATATAAAAATCGTAAGATTATACCAAAAATTCTATTAAGCCATAGTGATTTTTTAGAGTGATTAATAGATACTCTTTATACAAATATAACTTTTTTTTATTTAAAAATAGGGTTAAGAAATATTATATTTATATCATTTTATCGAATTATAAAATAAATCTAATCTTTAATTATAAATAATCACCCTTTTATTAATTTTAAATAACTCAAGAGTAACAATTTCTCATTTTTTTCTTGTTTATTTAAGTAATTTAAGTTTATTTAAAAGTTTAATATTATACAATATGGTATTCCCATATTAATAAATGTGAATGCGAAGAAGCCAATTTTGCAAAGAGAACTTCTCGCATTCGCCCAGGGAAGGGTTTTTTAAATGGAGTTGTGTCTAAAAAAGACACTAGTAATTATAGCATAATTATTTTAAAGGGCTTAAATATAAGTCAAAAAAACAAGGAAAGGTTTAGTCATGAAAAAGGTAATTTTTTCATTAGTTGCAGCTACTGCACTAAGTAGTTCATTATTTGCAGGTAAAAATGTTGCTCCTGCGCCACTTCCTCCAGTGCCAGTGCCGGAAAAACCAGCTCCTGCTGTTCTTCCTCCGCTTGGTTTATATGTTGGTGGCGGTTTAACATATGCAAAGAGTCAATGTCAATGCGATGATAACACTCGTTGTTCTGATGGCACATCTTGTGCTCAACCTCATGAAGGTAAAACATACGGAGTTAATTTAAAAGCTGGTTTTGATCTAAATGAGTATATTGGAATTGAAGGTAGATATCTTTACACACCATGGGGTGATGAAGATAAAACACTTAAGCATTATGGTATTTATCTAAAACCAAATGCACCAGTTACTGATAACATTGATGTTTATGGACTTCTTGGTTATGGTAAAACAGAATGCGAAACTATGCCAAAATCTGAAAAGGGTTTTGCATGGGGTCTTGGTGCAGAGTATAGCTTTGGTAAAAAAACTGCTGGTCTAAAAGAGGGTTGGGGAGTATATGCAGAATATACAAGACCACTTAAAAAGAGCGGTGCTAAAAATATAAAAACAGATGTTTTAAGTGGTGGAGTTTCTTATCACTTCTAATATTTCCTACATATAAAATATTTAGGCAATTTTCTTGCCTAAATAAAATATCTCCATAAAATGATGTATCTATCTTAATTTTTAAGTTTTTTCTAATTTATTTATGTTAATATTGTGTTATAAATAACAAAACAAGGACTAATTATGAAAAAATTAAAATTAGCAATTGCTTCTATTGCCATATTGGCTGTATCTGCTAATGCTGGTAAAAATTATGAACCAGCAACTGTTGAACCAATAGCAGTTCCTGTTGCAGTAATTCCTTTAGGACTATATTTAGGTGGTGGTTTTACATATGCAAATAGCGAATGTAAGTGTGGAGATTTGAATTTAGAAAAAAATAATAAAGTTCAATCACACAAAGGAACTACATATGGTGTTAATTTAAAAGCTGGTTATGAGATTAACAACTTTTTATCTGTTGAGGCTAAATATATCTATACACCATGGGGAGATAAAGATAAAACTCTAAAACATTACGGCTTATATTTAAAACCAACTTATGCAGTTAGCGAAAATTTAGATATTTATGCACTAATAGGGTATGGTAAAACAGAGTGCGATACTCTAAAAGAGTCTCAAAAAGGTTTTGCATGGGGTGCTGGTGCTGAATATACTCTTAATAAAAAAGTTAATGGCTTTAAAGATGGTTTAGGTCTATATGTAGAGTATTTAAGACCTCTTAAAAAAACAGGAAATAAAGATATTACAGTAGATATGGTTAATGCTGGAGTTAGCTATAACTTCTAAAAACATCTACTTAAAAAGAGGCGCTGCTCTGCCTCTTTTAAAAATATATTCATAATATAATCTTTTTTTATAAATTACAAGATATAATATTTTGTTCAAAAAATTCACAAAGGAACAAAATGATAAAAAAAATAATATTTGCTATTTTAGCACTATTAATAGTTGCTGGAGCTACATTTTATGCAATAAATCAAAAAGATAATTATGATGCTTCAAAATATTATCTTAAATCTACAAAAGGTTTAGAAGTTGGTTCTCAAATAGATTTTAAACTACCTGATCAATTTGATAAAACTCACACACTAAGTAATAAAGAAAAGATAATGATTTTTGCTTTTTCAAAAGCAACAGGTCATACTGTGAGAGAATACTTTTCGGCTGTAGATAAAGGATATTTAAAGAGTAAAAATGCTGTGATTGTAGCAGATGTATCAAAAATGCCAGTATTTGTTAGAAATGCTTTTGCCTTACCTGATCTAAAAGAGAGTTCATACTCAATTTTATTAATTTATGATAAATCTATTGCAAAAGATTTAGAAAAAAACTTAGATAAAACAAAAATTGTAATTGCACATTTAAACAATAAAAAAATTACAAAAATCGAGTATGCTTCAAGTCAATTAGAGTTAAAGAAGATACTTGAAAAGTAATTTTTTACTATTTTAAAAATAAAAAGCTGGAACCTCTTCCAGCAAATTATAATTTAGCCACTACACAAAATCTAAAACCCATAACTTTCTATTTATTACTTTTTACTTTAAAAGCCCTTATTCCACCGTAACACTTTTAGCTAAATTTCTTGGCATATCTACATCATTACCAAGTCTAATAGAAATCTCTAGTGCAAGAAGCTGTGTTACAACCATCATCTCAAAAAACTCTAGCATAGGGTGTGAGTTAAATTTTGTCTGCACAAAGTCATCTGCTAACTCAAACGGCTCAGGTGAAATTGCTAAAATTGTAGCATCTCTAGCACTTAACTCTTCTACATTTGATTTAATTTTATCATAAAGCAAACTCTTTGGCATTAAAGCAATTGTAAATAGCTCACTATCTGCAAGTGCAATTGGTCCATGCTTCATCTCTCCAGCTGGATAACCCTCAGCGTGTAAATAGCTAATCTCTTTTAATTTCAAAGCACCCTCTAGTGCTAGTGGAAAAAATAGATCTCTTCCAATAAAGAAAAATCCATGTCCATGCAAATATCTCTTTGAGAGTCTATGTATTTTATCGTGTAATTTATCTTCTACAATTAAAGTTTTTGGAACCTCTCTTAGTGCTTTAATTTCTCTCTCTAAAGCTTCAGCGTTAATTGCATTAGCTCTTTTTGCCATAAATAGTGCCAACATCCAAAGCACTAAAGTTTGAGTTGCAAATGCTTTAGTAGATGCCACACCCTTTTCAATTCCAGCTCTTGTTAAAATAGCAACATCACTCTCTCTAACAATTGAAGAGTTATCAACATTACAAATACTCAAACTCTTAAGTCCAGCTCTCTTTGCCATCTTTAAAGCTTCAAGAGTATCTGCAGTTTCACCACTTTGAGAAATTGTAATAAATAGTGTATCATCTTTCAATAGTGGCTCTTTATATCTAAACTCACTTGCAATCTCTACATCACATCTAATTTTTGCTAATCTCTCAAACAAATATGCACTAGCTAAAGCACTATGATAACTTGTTCCACATGCACAAATTTTAATAGCATTAATTCCATCTAAAAAGTTACTATCGATCTCATCAAAATTAATTTCGCTATCTAAAACTCTACCCATCATTGTATCTACCACAACTGTTGATTGCTCATAAATCTCTTTCTCCATAAAAAAGCGATAACCATCTTTTTGAGCCGATAGTTTATCTGTTGGTAGTGGCACAGTGCTAAAATCAACCTTGCCTTCACTATTAAAAATTTCAACATTACCACTTCTTGCCACACCATATTCACCATCTTCTAAATAATAAACATCTTTAGCTTTACCAATTACAGCAGTATCAGAAGAGCCAAAATAGACATCATCCCCATCAAAAGCAATAAGCATAGGTGAACCATTTTTTGCAAAAAATATACTATCTGACTCATTTTGAG